>NZ_JAEDCO010000036.1 GCF_016294135.1 Methanobrevibacter ruminantium | reverse complement strand
ACATTATAAAAATTTTTAAAGTGCGAAATTGTGAATAAACACAAATGTGTAAAAAAAAAATAGTGAGTTAATCCACTATATGAACTAACTCATTGTGGTAAAAACTTTGAAAATAAAAAAAAAATAAAACATTAGTCACTAAGACTAATGCTTTCATTATCAGAAGAATGTCCAGACAAGTATTTAACTTTTGCTCTGGTAAACATCTTCTTGAACCAATCATACAATACCACTAAAAGCACTGCATTGGTTACACCGTGGGTTAAGTCATAGCTTACACCATTAAGGTATAATGCAATGATTGGGGTTATCTCCAAAGCTGTTCCTGAATAGAAAATAGCTGAAATGTCTGTAATCCAACCATAGAGGAATCCCCATAGGAGACCAAAGACTATTCTGAATCCTACACTGTCAAATCTGGAAGCAAGGAATCCTGCACTGGCTCCCATAAGTCCCCAAGCAAGCATCTGGAACAGGACCCAGTATCCCATTCCCATAAAGAGACCTGATACAAAAGCAGTCAATGCACCAACAAGGAATCCTTCCTCCTTGCCGAATACAACACCAACCATTATGATGATGAAAGATGCCAAGTTTACAGCAGGAATTGACATTAGAATGATACGTCCCACAGTCGCAATAGCTGTCAAGACAGCAATCAATACGATAGATTCAACAGGCGGCTTTTTCGCCTCATACATTTTAAATATTGCATAAAACAGACCTACAATGAAAAGGATAAGGAAAATCACCATTGTTATGGTAAATATCTGACTATTCACCACCGCATTTCCACTTGTAGTCATATTTGTTAACATTTGATCCATTGCACTCATTATTACACACTCTCAAATTAAAAAATATCATAAAAAATTATCACACACTCTCAAATTAGAAAATAATCATTATTTATTATATTAAAACTTTTTTTAATCCTCGGCTATTGATATTGACATAATTACGCCAAATCCCATTTATACCTTAAGTCATCCAAAGTGACTATTTCAGGAACATAATCCTTTACCATCCTATTTACAAAGGTTGTATAGAAATTATTCTCAGCAAATATCACTTTAGGATCATCATCAATCTGAATATCCTTGTCAAATAGCATGAGACATCGCTTGCAATTGTTTGCAACAAAGTCCAGGTCATGGCTTGTCATAATGATTGTGATTCCATTGTCACGAAGGGAATTCAATATATTTGCAAGATTCTTGCTTGATATTGGGTCAAGACCCTTTGTAGGCTCATCCAATACCAATACATCAGCATTTTGAAGCAATGCCTTGACAATCACTATCTTTTGCTGCTCTCCTCCACTGCAATCGTAAGGATGCTTGTCAATCAGGTCGCAAATGTCAAAGAATTCAATCAGTTCCTTAAACTTGAACTCGATTGAGTCAAATTCCAAGCCATTCAAAACATCTGATTCAATGAATTCCTCATTAGACATTTTCAATAGATTGTCATAAGTTTCCTTATTGAATCCAACCGAATTATCTTGCAGAAGATTTGATTCAAGAATTGATTCCAGGCACTCTTCCTTTACATTGTCCTTTGAAAAGTGAATCATAGGATTTTGATGAACATAAGCCAACTTAATTCCTTTCTTATATTTCACCTTACCCTTAATCGGCTTCAATATTCCAACCAGCAATTGAAGGAATGTTGACTTTCCAACTCCATTTCCACCAATCAAGCTTACGAAATCTCCTTTTTCAAGTTCAAAATCAACATTCTTTAAAATCAGATTTCCCTTTTCATATGCAAAGTATATTCCATTCATGTTAATCAGTGCATTTTTGTTTCCACCAAGGGAAATCTTATCCAAAATGCCGGATTTTTCTTGAGAATGGTATTTTTTATTAATGTGATGTAGATTAATGGAATCTAAATTATCTGAATTAGCATTACTATCATTTATTTTAATTAAATCATCATGTATTGTATTAAGGCAACGCCTTCCTTCACGAATGCTTAAAGGAGTATTCAATTTAATTAAACTTGGATACTTGACGGAAAGTGAGTTGTATATTTTGGTAACTGCTGGAAGGTAATTTTCAAATATCTCATCATCAATGACTTCACTGCAGATGTTATGTGCATTGTCTACAAACTCAATTTTTCCTTCCTTGAGGAACACTGCCTTGTCAATGAATGGGAATATGCTGTCTGCCTTATGTTCGCTCAGGATTACTGTTATTGAAAATTCCTCATTTAACCTTCTCACGATTGAGAGGAATTCATATGAAGCGATTGGATCAAGCTGTGACATAGGCTCATCCAAAAGAAGTACTTTTGGCCTTAAGACAAGGAGTGAACAAAGATTGACTAATTGTTTCTGTCCACCGGATAGCTCATTCACATTCTTATGAAGTATATCATTTATTCCAAAGAAAGCCACTATCTCGCTTATTCTGTTTCTTATCTCTTCTGTTGGAAGTCCAATGTTTTCAAGAGGAAATGCAATCTCCTGAATTACAGTGTCAGTAACTATTTGGCTGTCTGGATTTTGGAATAGGTATCCTATATCGCAAGCAGAGGAAATCTCATCCATATCAATTACCCTTGTTCCATTGAACTTGATTTCACCTGACCTTCTGCCTGCAGGCATCAATTCCTTCTTAAGATTAGTTAGCAAAGTGGTTTTACCGCATCCAGATGGTCCGCATAACAGTACAAAGTCACCATAATCTATTTCAAGGTTAATCTTGTCCAATGACTTGACCTGCGATTCGCTTCCATCTGAATTCATGTATGCAAAGCTAAAGTTATTGAATTCAATCAATGCCATGGATTCTCCTCCATTTGGATACGCATCATCTTAATTTCTAATTTCTCCATAGGATACGCTCCTTGATTTCTAGATAAATTAAAGGTAATAAGAATACTATAAATGCCAAATAATAGATATTGAATGGCAAATTGCTGAATCTAAAGTCAATTGAAGGGTAAATGTTAATCATTCCAACTCCCTTTAGGAGCCCGACAATTATTATTCCAACTGTAACAATTATCAATGCTATGAAAGCATAATCAGCATTTCCAAACTTGTAGGACAAATAGCTTGTTCTCTCAGTTGCATTATATCCTCTTGCCTTCATGGATTTTGCTGTAAACATGGATTCCTCTAAAGACCATGAAACTGTTATTCCCATAATTTTACCAAGTGTCTTCGCTTCCTTAATGATAGCTGCCACTCTCTTGTTTGATTTTAGTTTGTTTACAATCTTGGAATCATAATCAGTATTGATGTTTGAATTGAATTGATCCAAATCCAAAGAATTAGAATTATCAGAATCATTAGATTCATCACTATCCCTTTCCATTTCAATTCCATTATTCTTCAAGTTATTTAACTTTTGAACTTCAATAGCTCTTGAATTGATTAACGGAATGAATCTCAATGCCATAACTATAATCATTGAAATGATAGGCAATTTCTTAGAGAAGATGTAAAGCATTTCCTGATAGGAAACTGATCTGTTGTATGATGAAAAGACCAAAATCACAATAAGAAGAGCTAAAGTCATTATAACTCCATAAGCTATTGCTTCATAAGTTACAAAGAAGTTGGACCAAAGGTAAATCTTATGCGCTCCAGTTCTGTTAAGCAAGGGATTTAGAATCAGTATAAGAATGCTTAAAGGAATATAGAACTTCAATATGTTCTTCAGTTCGGAACTTACTCCCTGAAGGGTAATCAGAACAAGTATCAAAGCCAGGAAAGTAACTACAAAATATGGATCGCTGAAAATGAATGCAAAGAGAACCATTATAAAGTAATAAAGCAAATAAACCCCTGGATGAATTGATGTAAGTTCCATAAGCAGTTCTCCATATATTTAAAATTCAAAATAGATTATTCAATTGGCTTGATTTATTATATTATATAAACAATTTATATTTTAATTTGTAATCTATATAAAGTTTTCTTTATAAAAGGTAAAATAAATTTGATTTAAAGACTTTAAATTGCTTAAAAAAATAGAAAAAGAGGAAAAGGAGAAAAAATTTATGAAACTATTTGAAACATAGAACAAATAGCTATGCTTTAGGAAAATAACAAGCAATTTTTTCCTTATTTTATAATCTAGCAAATTTAAATAAGGAATCCATTACCTTAATTTTAGGATATATTTCCCAAAGCATAGTCCTCAACATAATCCATTATTTATAAAATATATTTTATAAAAAATAAATTATAATTGATAATACTATTATGTAACAACATGCTTATAAAATTTTTCATATTTTTGTAAATTATTATAAAAAAATAGATAAAAAACTATTAAAAATAGAAAAAATAATCGAAGAAATATAAAAAAGATGTAAAAATAGTAAAAAAAATAGTGAAAAAATAAAAAAAGGATAGGCAAAAATGCCTAAAAAAGTTAAATTATTTTATGTCCCTTTTGGAACGTTTTATAAGTTCTGCTGCACATGCAAGTATAAGCAATATCAATATTATAAGCACAGGAGCATTCATTCCACCTAATGACAATGTACGAACAGCTGCAGGATCCTCATCAACATTCAAGTTGTATGCAGTAGCTGATTCAGTCACTGGAGCAGATGATGAAGTACCTACTGTGTTTCCATCCATCACTGTTGAATTTGACTTGATTCCTGTTCCATCCACAGTGGAATAGCCACCGGAATTGTTTCCATTTCCGTTTCCATTGCCATTGCTGCCTGAATTGGAGCCTCCGGAATTTGATCCGTTTCCTGAATTGCTTCCTCCAGAACCGGTACCGCTTCCGCCACTTGAACCTCCATCTGAATCCCTTACAACATTGTTGTCAAATGTATTGTTCTTACCTCCAATATCATCAAACAACTGATTCTCTGGAGAGATCACATCTGCGTGACTTGTAGGCTCATAGTCAAGCAAGTCCAAGAGATTATAATCAGTGCCGTTCTTTCTCACTATCATAGGTGAGTTTGAACTGTTATAGATTATATCGTTTTCAGTGAATGTCACTTTACTGTTTGGATACTTCAATTTCCATATTCTATTGATTTCCTTTACAATGCGAGGAATGAGTGGCTTCAATGAAGGAACGCTATTGTTTGTAACCCTGTTATTGTTGGAATTGTACAATGCAACAGCCCTTACAACCAATGCCTTATCACCGTAATCTATATGATTGTCATAGATTCTGCTGTTATCAGCATCGTATCCTTCAACCAAGTAATTGATTCTGGAATTGCAAGTCACATTGTTCTTGTAGAACTTTGTATCATCAGCACCTTCAAGTATTGCACCATAGGACACGTTATTTGACTGGCAATTGATCTTGTTTCTTGCCATTGTAGTGTTTATGGAATTGTAACCTGCAATGATTCCTGCTGCATAATAGGTTCCATTAACATTAATGACATTGTCTGTAAAGCTGTTGTTTGCAGAGACTTGGTCTCTCTTACCGGTTTCTGCTCCCAATACACCTAATCCGTAAAGATATGGGTCCTTAGCTGTTACATTGACATTGTTGTGATGAACCTTGTTGTTATTGCTTTCATAATACAGGTCGATTCCTACAATGGAATTTGTTGATTCCTTGATGGCAGTGTAGTACTTGTTCACACCAGATGTGGCGCTTACCTTATTGTATCCAATATCGTTTGAAGATGAATAGAATAAAATAATGCCGTAAGTCTTGTAGACCTCTGGAATAACCATACCTTCCGCTTCATAGTCGTCAACACTGATTGAACTGTCCACTTTTATGGTTGAATCATAAAGATGAGGCTTGCTTGTACCGTTTACGAGAATATTGTTGTTTTTCAATGTATTCTTGTTTGAATCATAAAGCATTATTCCAAATGTCAATGCATTTGCCTTTGCCTTAACTGTATTGTTCAAGATATTGCAATTGGATGACTCGGATACGTAGATTCCATATCCATTGTCATAGCTTTCCAATTGAATATCGTTGTTTGTCACATTAATGTTCTTTACATTGTCCAACAATATGGCAAACCTATGGTTATCAGCTGCATTTCCTGGATTTGAATTGATTATTGTAAATCCATCAACTGCTACATTGTCAGATTCAATCTTGATTACGGAATCCAATAGCTTTGCACCTTCAGATTTTAGGACTACAGGACGATTCAAAATGATTCTCTTATCATTGAAGTTTCCTTTGAAGATCAGTTCATAATCCTCATAATCTGACTTCAGATAACCATTGTCATCAAAGCATGTATAGAAATTATCCTCAGTTACAATGAATTGGTTTCTTAAAACGTTTATTTTAGTTGAAACCTTGCATGGATTGAAAGTGTCATTTCCTGCATAACTTATATTCATTGCATAATTGCCAATATTTGCATTAATCTGCAAGCTTGCTTTACCTTCTCCATCAGTGGTTCTTAGATAATTCCTATTCAATAATGTGAATGTTATATTTGTACCGCTGATTGGATTTCCATCCTTATCCTTTAGGAAAACAATGAGCTCATTACCTTTGATTACAGAAGTGCCAGTGACATTGATTGTTGTATTTACTTTAGAGTCACTATAGGCTCCATTATCAATGTCTCCGCCTGTGGCGTTTGTGTCATTGCCGGTTCCATTGTCTGTATCGTTTCTTTCTATCTCTGAAGGGTCAGTCATGTTAACAACTTGACCGTTTATGGTATTGTTGTAGATTGCATTATGACTTGGAGTTATCGGATTCCTATTGGTGTATTTCAATACAGCAATGGCATCATAGTCTCCAGAGATGCTTATCCTATTGTCACAGACTAATGTATAGCTGACATTTCCTCTTAGCACAATGGCGTTTTTATCGCTTTCAAAGTCGTTGTTCCTTATTGTTATGTTTTCTGCAAGCCTTGATGTGAAGATCATGACTCCTGTTGAATTGACTCCAACAATAGTGTTGTTTTCGATTTTCACATTGGATTTAGTGGTGTTTATTCCGTTAGCAGATTCTGTGTATATTGTATTGTTTGCAATTACTGCATTTTCACCTGTGTTCAATATTGAATCTGAACCTACAGACCTTAATGTATTGTTTGCAATAACATTGTTCTTGCCTGTATTTTGAATGGCAACCACATTTCCATCATCATTCCAATCATGAACATCAGTATGTTCAGTTGATATGTTGTTTCCTGAAACGATGATGTTGTCTCCACTTAGAAGAACAGCTGCAGGACCTCCAATGCTTGATATTGTATTGTTGTATATCAAGGTGTTTGGAGCTTCAACAATGATTCCATAGAAAGCGTTTTCTATGGTGTTGTTTGCTATAACTGCACCATTTCCGCTTGCAGTTTGCATCAGATAGATTGCATAGCAATAGGAATTGTATGTACCGTTTCGACTTTTAAGGTAATTGTTTGCTATAATGTTTCCACTGCAGACTTCATCTTCAATCGGCATGAAATCTCCATTTCCGTATGCTGATTGATAAACCATATTGGTATATTCAGATTCAAGGTAATTGTCTCTGATTTCATTGTATGATGAAGCTGTCATCGGAATTGTTGAGCTTAGACCAGATATGAGCGTATTGTTGATAATCTTATTATAGCTTGCATTTGACATCATTATTGCAAAGCACTTATGGACACTCACATTGATAATGGAGTTTTTTATAGTGTTCTCTGATGAGTCAATTATGCTTATTCCAGATAGATAATAATTATTAATCTTTTCCTTTGTATTTACAATCTTAAGATTTTCCAATACAGAGCCGGAACTTCCCTTTACAAGACATATGAGACAATTTGATAAGGTCGCACCATCATCTGAAATGATGTTCAGTCTCTTATCTATAGTAAATATCTTGTCTGAGATACTTTTGATTTTGATTGTATCTCCATCTTTCAATGTTCCTGATTTGATTTTTCCATCGGAATCAAAGTATTGCAAGTAGCTTGAGCTATCTATTATGATTGGTTCAGTAGATAATGTATCTGGCTCTTCATTAGAGCTTCCAATCTTTTCTGATTCCTTTGAAGAAGCAGTTTCATCATCCAAATCATTTGTATCAGTGATTAAGTCATTATCAGTGATTTCATGACTGGAATCATTGAAACTCTCTGTTAAATCATTACTTGAATCTGGTATTGCTATAGTGTCATCAATTGCACTATCTGTCGCATTAGTGAGAAGATCAATATTTTCACTTGCACTAACTGCACTCAAAGATAAGAATAATATTACTATTAAAGCAAGAATAGAGGGCAATTTCATTTTATTCGTCATTTCACCTCCATTCAAATTCTTATGAGTTATTTTTTATTGTACTTATTATATAAAACTATCCAAATTGATTGAAAAAAAGTAAAATATAGTTAATTTAATTTGATAAATAATTAAAATAGAGTTTAAAAAAACATTCCATATTAAAATGAATCTTAATTTTAGCAATAATTTTAACAGATTAAATTGGTTTTCAATGAAAAAAAAAAACAATTTCCCCAAATTCTTATTTTTCAATTAATTTAAGCAGTTCCTTTTTTTCAGAAATATATTCCTCATTAACAGAGTTTTTACTTAGAAGTTCATTAACACATTCTAATGCAATTTCATATTTATTTAAACATTTTAAAGCAAGAAATTTATAAAATAAAGCCTCTTCATTAAGATCATCTATAGATAAAACCATATCAGAATATTTTAAAATATCCTCAAAACTTTTTAATTCATAAAAGACCGCACAAATTTTTATTAATAAATCTATATCATTTGGCATTTCTTCTAAAAGATTTTCATAAATTTCTAAAGATTCATTAAAATTATTTAATTTAAATAAAATAGCTGCTTTATTATACAATAAAAAATTATTATTATCTAAATCTAAAGCTTTATTAATACAAAATAATGCATCATCATATCTTTCAAGATTAAAAAGGGACATGGATTTATTATACCATAAATCTTTATCATATTCATTTAAACCCAAGGCCTTATCATAATAAATTAAAGCGTTTTCATAATCTTCTAACTGAGCGTATGCATTCCCTATATTAAAAAAGGAATCATATTCATCAAGACCTAAATCCAAAGCAGTGAAATAACAATCAATAGATTTCCTGTATTGGTGCAGATAAAAATAATCATTTCCTTTTATTTCCCATAAAACAGGATCAATTTTTTCATCTTCATTAAATTCTATAGATTCCAGTAAGTTTAAAGCCTCAACATGCCTATCTAATTCCATCAATGCTTTTGCTTTATATAATCTAGCAAAATTTAAATTTTCATCATTTAACTTAATGATCATATCTGAAATTTCTAAGGAATCTTCATAACACCCCATCTTAACAAATATTTCATTTTTGTATTTTAATCCTCTACCAGAATTGGGATTTAAAATCAAATATTCATTAATATATTTTAAACTGGTTTTATAATCCCCCAATTCCTTATAAATAAAGCATAATTTAATTAAAACTTCATTAATTTCAAAATTTTCATCATATAACTTTTTAAAGATGATTAATGCTTTTTCATAATCTTCATCCCTTAAGAAATCAACTCCTTCATTAAATAATTTTAGATTTTTTTGCCATATATATTAAATAACACTTTAGCAAACCCCCAAATCAACATTATACTCTTGTTAATGTTATTTTACTATCTGATTTATTATAATTCACATCAAGTGTAAAATTAGAATAGGTACTATTCAAATTAGCAATGTTTTCATAATCTTTATGTCCATTATTTACATATACATCACCTATAATTGAAAGTCCTGTGAATGATGAAATAATAACCAAAGCTTTAATTAAATTTTCTGGATCTCCATCAGTACCATCTAAATAGTTTAAATCACCATTTTTTGGAATGTCTTCACCTTTTTGTATTTTTTTTAATTCTTTATCCCAATCTTTCGAACTTTTAATTTGGTTAATGTCCGAATTCTCATCATAATTATGGGATTCATAAAACTCACTTATTTCTTCGTTTTCATTAGGCCCGCCAACTGGTTCTATACTAACAAAAAGAACAGGCAGAACAATTATGCAAGCAGTAACTAAACCTCCCATAGTAAGACCACCGACAAGACCTCCAATACCAGTTAAAGTTCCGGTTAATTCAGCACCTTCAACAACAAAAAGACTGCCAAATCCTAAAAAGAGATTAGCAGATTTAAGAAAATTGGTTGCAGGCAAACTCAAGTTAGGCAAATCCCCATTACTGCATAGATAATCCCAAATAGGGTCAAAATTATCCAACAGTTCAGAGCCTAAATCGTAAGCCCAATCAGTCTGCTGATTGGAATAACAGAATGCACCATAAATCACTTGCATCTGGTCATGCAGCAAACCTGTACTGGCATCAAAAACCAAAACCTTCTTATTGGTTCCTGCTTCATGAATATGAGTTAAACCGCCGTCATAAATAATCTCAATATCACCCCATTTCATTTAATTTTAAAATTTATGTAAACATTAAAAAAAATGATATATAATTAAAATTTAAATATTTAAAAATTCATTAAAATTAAAAAAATAAATATTTTATTGAATCAATACTAGTGAAGAAAAACATATTATTGAAAATACAAGAGATAGCTGAACATACCTATTTTTTATCAGGATAATGCTTTCCTTTTCAAAAGTATTAAAATGAGGACTAAAAACCCTCATATATGGAAAGAACATTAAGAAAAGGAAAGGCTTATACTTAGTATACATTACCACCAAAACCGAAACAATAAAAAATAATAAATAAAAAATAAAAAATTTTTTCACTAATTTCTTATCATGTTCATTTTTAATACTCTCCAAATACTCTTTATCTATAACCGTTGATATAATAAGAAATTTGAATATCATATTAAAATCTCCGAAAACAATGTAAAATATTATAAGTTTTTAATTAAATATATATGAAGATATGCCCTCCATAATACAATCCAAACCATAACCCACAGTATTCCAAAACATAAATTGCATGTATCCTTCTAAAAGTGTATCTCCATATGCAGTTCTTAATCCTGCTTCTAATGTGCCGTACTTAACATAGGTTCTAGTAGAACTGCCATTAGCACTATACAATATTTCACTACCTCCTTTCTCCAGTAAAGAACGGTAAATTTTATTGGAACCTGTAGTGATAGTTCTTTCAGAAAAGGTAGTCAACCCTTTAGAAACAACTACCTTGCCAATTTTTGTTTCAGGACCTATAGGGAAAGCAGATAGGCCAATATCCGCAGCAAGATTAAGTCCTTTCTGATAGGACCAACCACGATTAAGGTCATCAGCATAATAAGTAGCGACAAAACCTCCAGCAATCAAACAAGATCCAACTAAGGTACCGGCAGGGAATACAGGTAAACAAGCAAAACCAACAGACATGGAAATGCCGCCGGATTCCTAAAAGATCATTATCAATATCGCCACATAATTAAATTTAAAATTTTTACCAATGTTATAAATATATTCATATTAAATTAATATTACATTAAAAATTAAATCATACTAATAAGATTTAATAAAAATATAATAACAAAAATTATAATAAGGATAGTATCAAAAATTTTTACAAATATATTCGATTTGATTAGTTCCCATCGTTTAGTTAGTTCTTTATCAAATATTAACTGCCTACGAAAAATAGCATAAATTCCAAACCACAAAATCATAGCCCCTATATTTTTTGTAAACAGATAAATCATAAAACTGATTATCATTAATAATAACCAAAATAAACAAAACTTTATTATCAAACTATGCTTATAATCTTCAGAATTTTCATCAAAGTTCTTTATAAAAAATTTTAAATCCATATTCTTCCCCTAAATCTAAATATATATAATTAATTTAAAGCATATGTATAAAAATTATCAATGGAAAAATGTGCAATATAAGATAAAAAATAACTTTCACCTATTGATTTTATTTGCTCAATATATGTATTTCCATATAATGTCCTATAAGCAGACTCTAAAGTGCCAAACTTAGTACTAACTCTGGATAACCCATTATACAATAATTCACTTTCTCCTCTTTCTATCAAATATTTCTCAAAAGCAAAAGAGCTTCGTGTAACAATCTTATCAGAAACACTACCTACGCCTCTAGATAAAACAATCCTGCCAATTACAGCATCAGAACTAACAACCGTCTTAGCAACCTTACCTTCAAGACCAACAAAAGGAATCAATGACAATCCCACATCAAGACCAAAGTTAGCCAATCTTTGATCAGTTATGCCATTATTTAAATCGTTAGCATAATAAGTGGAGTACAAACCAAAACCAATCAAACTTAAACCAACAACAGTGCCTACTGGAAAAGCAGGCAAACAAGCAATACCCACACTCATGCTAACACTGCCTGCAATGCCTAAAACATCATTATTCGCCCAATCCATAAATGAATTATTGAAGACAAAATCCCAAATGTCATCTTTAGCATTCAACATATCTTGAGCAAACTCACATGCCCAATCTGTTTGTTGGTCTGAATAACAATAAGCTCCATTATAGCTAATCATAATCTGATCATGCATCAAACCGGTGGTGCTGTCAAAAAGCAGAATCTTCTCATTGGATCCTATTTCGCGAATAAGAGTCAAGTCACCATCCTGAACAATCTCAATTTCACCACCACTATCAAGTATAAATCCCAAACCAATAGTGGCGCTGCCATTATCACCACTATTAGGGAACAATGCATGAGTCACATAATGTTCAATAGGAGAAAAACTAGCGGAACAGGCAAAATAAAAAGCCTTCACAGCATCAGGATCCCCATAAGCGCTACGGCCGAAATAGAAACTGCATTCTCCACTCAAAACAGTGCCAAACATATCATCACGAACGCTCATGACCATAGGGCTAGTGCGCTCCCAGGTTACATTGAAACGCACAGCTGCAATATCCGCACATAAATCACTACAATAGATCACATCCAATACTTCTAGAAAACTGCCATAAGCTGCTTTCATAAAACCATTTTCATAATACAAGCTACCATTATCATAAGTACGATTTTTCTCATTCAACCAGTAATCCAGAACATCATCAGCCACCTTATCACTAGCAAAAGTAAAAGTTAAAAAACCATCATAATTGCCCTCGGTATAATAACCATAACTATTATGATAGTTCCATTTAACAGTACCATTTGAATAATGTGTAGTCTCCCATAAGTCATAATAGACAGGAGAATCATCACCTGTGGTATAAGGGTATATTCCATCATCATAACTTAAAACGGCCTTTCGACAAGTAAAATCTCCCAACCAATAAAAAGACTCTACATCATCATCTGAATGAATATTAAAACTGCTACTTGAACTACATAAATAACTAACAGCAACAGTGATATTATCCATAAACATGTCATGATACTGATTAATAAAATACATATCAGTACTGGAAAGGTTATATGAATTCATTAATATATTTAATAAAACACTATTAAAATCTGTATTATGGTATGCTAAAATCCTATTTAAATCACTAGTGCCAACATCTTCCCAATTATTAGAATAATATTCTCCTTCAATAAGATTCAAATCATTTAAATTAGAAATTAATGAAATCCAAGCATAAACTACAGCTTTATGTTGATATAAATTATTATATAAAAACTTATTATATGCCTTTATTGCATTAAAAACATCCTCAGAGTAAGAACTTTTTATTTGATGATAAAAAGAATTCTCAACATTAAAAGAATCAATAATATCCCCATCAACAATAATATAAATTTCATCTTCAAAAAGACCAACAGATCTCCAAATAACATTAAACCAATTCACAGAATCATTAAATGGAACAATCAAATTATAATTCAATGGAGTATTATTATTACAAATAATTGC
>NZ_JAEDCO010000035.1 GCF_016294135.1 Methanobrevibacter ruminantium | reverse complement strand
TTCAATGTTAAATTGTAAATTTAAAGATTTATTCAAATCTAAAATAAAAAATAGCTATTTTTCTCGAATTAAAATATCTAAAAACCATTAACTTTATATACTTTTAAATACTATATTATATTATTAGTTAAGTTTATAGCCTAATTGCTGTAATGGCTTTATAATTTTAACAATTTCTCTTTATTTTAATTATCGTTTGTAGGTTATAATTAGTAAAGTGGATTTTTTTATTTAATCTTATAATTAAAGACAAGAGTATGTCTCATTACTATCATATTTATTGTTTATCATTTGATGGATTAAATAATACTTTAAATTAAGCTTTGTAGGTGTTGAAGCTTAATAACTTATTTAATTAATTCAATTTTACTGGAGATATTTTAAATGGCAAGAACAAAAAAAGTTGGTATTACTGGCAGATTTGGTGCTAGATACGGAAGAAAAGCAAAAAGACAAGTTAAGAAAATCGAAGAAAACATGAAAAAGAAACATGTTTGCCCTAAATGTGACAGACCTTACGTAAAAAGAGTAAGCGCTGGAATTTGGGAATGTAAAAAATGTGGTACTGTCTTTACCGGTGGAGCATACGTACCTGAAACTCCAATGGCAAAAGCTGCTACACGTAACATTAAAAGAGTAGTTGGAGGAAACTAATTGTACAGATGTCCTGAATGTGGAACTGAAGTTGACCACAAAGGTTACATGGAAAATAAATGTCCTAAATGCAGATATAGGATTTTATTTAAAAAAGTTCCAGATGTCAGAAAACTTGTAAAAGCAAGATAGTTATTAAATAATTTTTATTTATAATTATTCTTTAATTATCTTTAATAACTATTTAGCTTATGGCAGTGGATTCTGCTTTCATTTTCTATTTTTATTAGCTATTTAGTTATTTTAGCTATTTGCTAATTTTAATTGCTTATCAAAATTAAAATTAGCCTTTTTATAATTTTTACTAATTTTATGCATTACTATTTCTAATTCTTATCTAAGTTATAAAAAAGAGGATTATCATGCTTATTTCTACATCAAGAAAACCATCTCAGAAAACAAGAACATTCTGCAAGAACTTTTCCCACGCTTTTGGATTTGACTATACCAATAGGGGAAAAAGCAGCTTAAGGGATTTGCTCATTAAAGCTAAGCAATTAGGTCATGACAGTCTTGTTTTAGTGTATCAGATCAAGGGAAATCCAAGCAAGCTAACTTTTTATGACCTTGAGGCAAATGAAAAATTGGCTTTGCTTGTTTCTGTAAACACTACAAATGAACGTCTCCACATCAGCCCTAAGGATTTGAAAATCAGATCAACCGTAAGAGAGTTGGATGTTTTGGCTGAAGTGTTGGGTATTGAAGTCACAACTGAACCTCAGGACTCAAATTACATTAGGATATCCTATGCTGACTATGATGATGAGAAGAACTTTGCAATACTCTATTTTGTAAATAAGAAAGGGGAACAAATAGATTTCCAAATAAACGTTAAAAAGATAGTTGAAAATTAGAATAGATTTTCAGGAGAGATTTTTATTAGTGAAAGTGATATATTAAAGTCAATCAATAGTGACATTGTCATTGATTTTGATACAGAAAAGCAAGCTAAAATAGTTTATGATTCCATATTGCTTGAATTTGAGACTTCTCCTGATTACAGATCTTCCATGGATTTGAAATTGGATAAGAATTCTATCATAATCACTATTGATGCAGAGGATGCAACATCCTTTAGAGCATCAATCAATTCAGCTGTCAAATGGATAAAACTGTCTGTTGAGATAAATGAATTGACTGAAAGTTAATTTTTCTCATTTATTTAATATCATAAAAAATATCATTCAATCAATAGTTTTAAATATTTAACTAATAATATATTATAATATAATGATTTATTAGCTAATTATATTTTAAAATTAAAAATTAAACTAATATTATTATAAAAAAGATTAAAGGTGAAAATATGGAAATTCCACAAAATATACAACATCAATTAAACCAATTCCAACAATTACAACAACAAGCTCAAGCTGTAACCATTCAAAAACAAAATGTTGACATTCAATTAAGAGAAACTGAAACTGCTCTTGAAGAACTTAAAAAGACTCCCGAAGGGGCTGAAGTATTCAAATCTGCAGGAAACTTATTGATTAAAGTAGAACGCAATGAAACTTTAGAAGAGCTTGAAGATAAAGTTGAAACTCTTAAATTAAGACAACAAACCATGACCCGTCAAGAAGAAAGAGTCATGAAAAAGCTTGAAGAAATGCAAGCAACCATCCAGCAAGCTATGGGTGGAATTCAAGGGTAAATAGATTAAATTAATTTTTTTCTATTTTCTTTTTTTATTTTTAATTTTTTAATTCGTATTGTATAAAATAATTTTTTTTTTTATTTTATATTCATCGTGTTTGTTTAGCGATAATTTTTTTATAATTATTGTCATTATTTTTTTAGGTGTTAACATGGTATCAAAACTTAAGGAATTATCAGAAGATGATCTTGAAGACATTTCAAATTTTTTATCAGAAACCATTGTGAAGAAAATCTCTTCTTCAGTAAGGTCTCAAAAGGAAATCTTGGATATGGATGTAAGCATTGAAATTGATTATCCTAATGAAAATGGGGAACTTGATGTAGATGCATCAGTTGAGATTGGCATAGATGAGTTATCTGACTTATCTGATGAAATAATCGATGAAGTAATCGATGGGTCTTACTTGGAACTTGATGAATACATTAACGAACATTACAGATAATTGATTGAATTTGATTTCTATAAAATAGGTGAAAAAATGAGCAAGATTATTAAAGTTTTTTTCAGTCCATCTGAAACTACAAAAAAAGTTGTTAGTCAAATAGCTAACAATTTTGAAGAGGAAAGTGTTGTTTGTGACTTATTGTATTTTAATGATGAAAAGAATTTTGAATCAGATGATATTGTCATAGTTGGCATGCCTGTATTTGCAGGACGAATTCCTAAAACTGCAAGGGATAGGTTATCCAGATTATCAGGTGACAATACTAAAGCTATTGCTGTTGTAAATTATGGAAATGCACATGTTAGTGATGCATTGATTGAACTTGTTGACTTATTGGATGAAAATAACTTTGATGTTATTGCAGCAGCTTCTACCGTAAGCCATCATTCCATATTTGATGGTGTTGCAGTGGGAAGGCCTGATGGGGATGACATTGAAAAGATCAATGGGTTTGCACAAAAATGCATTGAAAAAATAGATGCTGGAACTTCCTTAGAGGCTGAGATTCCTGGAAATAGGCCTTATCTTGATTATAAGCAACTTCCATTTGTTGTAAGCTGTGATGAAGCAAAATGTGTATTCTGCCTTGAATGTGTAGGAGTTTGTCCTGAGAAAGCAATTCCTGATGATGATCCTGCAGATGTGAACCTTGACTTATGTTCAAGATGCACTTCATGCATTAACATTTGCCCAGAAAATGCAAGGGCTTTCACTGGAGAGGCATTTAAAGATAAAAAGCCAGCATTTGAAAGTGCTAATGCAGAAAGAAAAGAGCCTAAATTCTATTTTTAGATTTTAAAATTTTATTTAATTATTTTTCTTATTTCTTATTTTTCTTTTTTTATTTCTTATTTTTCTTTTTTTATTTTCTATAAATTTTAATTTTATATTTTGTCTTTTTTTCTTTTGAATATTTTTTAAAACTTTTTCATTATAATATTATTTTTCATCATTATTGTTAAAAAATTAAAAATTATATAATTATTTTCAAAATTTTTAAATAAATAACTATATTAATTAAAAAAATATAAATACAATTACAATTATTTAGGTTGATAAAATGAATAAAAAACTATTTGCTCTATTGATTTTAGCTATTTAGGGTATTGTAAGTGTAGGTGGGGTCTATGCTTTAGACCTTGGAAGTATTTTTGACACTGGAAATTCAGTAACTGTTGATGGAATCAAATTCAATGTTCCTGATGGTTTTGAAGAAGTTGTAAGTAACAGCACAACAAAATATAACAAAAACTGTTGATGATATACCATATTTCTCAGAAATAAAAAATTATGCAGATGGAAATGATACAGTTTCATTATCTGTTTCTAAAAATCCTACCCATAAGGCAACTGATGATACTGCTCGTCGTTTTGGAGGGGATAGTGAAACCATTAATGGAGTTGCGGTTATTTAGATTATCATCCTAAATCTGTGACCAAATTTAGAAGTGGAAATTACATTTACACTTTCACAATATATCCATATTATACATTTGCATATGCAAAAGATGATAAGTTAGTTGTTGTTTCGGCATCTGAAAAGGAATATCTCTCTGATATAATTGCCGGATAATTTTTTCTAGTTTTTTTTTTAAAAATTCTATTTTTTTCTTTTTTTACCAATTTTTTTTACAAATTTTATTTTTCATATTTTATTATCTCTATTTAATCAATTGCTTTTGGATGATTTTCATTTATTAATTTTCTAAAACTATAAATAGTATATTCTTTTAATTATAATATAATTCTAAATTTTAAATATTCTAAAATTTAAATAAATAAAAAATATATAATTTTATTCACTTTAAGATGATAATTATGATGGAAACGGATGTTTTAGTAATTGGTGCAGGTCCTGCTGGCTCTGCTGCTGCAAAGCATGCTGCTTTAGGCGGAGCAAGTGTCATTTTGATAGATAAGAAGTCAGAAATAGGAACTCCTAAAAGATGTGCTGAAGGCATTTATGATCATGGTCTTAAATGGCTTGAAATTGAGCCAAATCCACAATGGGCAGTTCAAAGAATTAATGGGGGAACTATAATTGCACCAGATAGGACAAGATTAACCCTTGATGAGACAATATTGCCTGAAAAAGGTTATATCATTGAAAGAAAGGTCTTTGATAAGTATATGGCTATGGATGCTGCAAGAGCAGGTGCTAAAATAATGGTTAAGACATTGGCAAAATCCATTATGAAAGATGAGGATTCTGAAGGTTCCTTTTATGTCATCGATTGTGAACATATGGGAGAAATCATAGAAATAAAGGCTCGCATAGTAATTGCTGCAGATGGTCCTGAATCCAGAGTGGCTAAGGCATTTGGCATAAACTCAACACAAAAGCCAAAGCATATGATGTCTGGAGTACAATATGAAATGGCAGGAGTCAATTGTGAGAGAATGGACTTGATTGAGCTTCATTTAGGAGCTTTTGCAGGTGGCGGTTATGCTTGGGTATTTCCTAAGGGAGATGACATTGCAAATGTAGGTATTGGAATACCTTCAACAAGCAAAAAGCCAGCTATTGAATACCTAAATGAATTCGTTGAATCATATCCTCCTTTGAAAAATGCCAAGGCGGTTGAACTTAATGTAGGTGGAGATCCAATTGGCGGATTGATTGGTCAAATCTATAGCGATAACCTATTGGTTTGCGGTGATGCTGCAGGTCAAGTAGACCCAATCACCGGTGGAGGAATCATCTTGGGAATGCTTGGAGGTAAGACTGCTGGCCAAGTGGCTGCAAGGGCCGTTAGGGCTAAGGATTATTCAGCGGAAAGGCTTAGTGAATATGAAGTATTATATGATGAATACACTCAAGGGGCTATTCCTAAATTGGCTATTGCTCATGAGGTATATGCTTCTTTAAGTGATGATGATTTAAATAAGATTATTCATGCATTTATAGGGCTTGATTATAATAATATGACTCCAAGTGATGTTCTAAAAGTATTTTTAAAGATATCCCCTCGCCTTTCATTGAAGTTTACTAAATTGTTTAAGATTCTATTTTAATCAATAATCTATTTTTTATTTTTCTATTTTTTTCATATTTTTTTAAAAAATAATATTTTTCTTAATAATTTTTAATAAACACACAATTTTTTTAAATTTTATTCATATCAATTAAAATTTATTATTTTTCAAGTAAATTTTATATACTATAAAGAATAAAATAAGTTTAAGGGTTCATTCTCTTTATTTTTAATCTTAGCTAGTATTTTTAAACACAATATGAATAAGAAAAGAGATGAATTCTCTTTTCTTTTCTCCCCATTTTATTTTTTTATTCAATTTCTACTTTTCCCCTTGCTTTTTACATGTGGAATTTCCGTTTCTTTTTTTTATTATTTTATATTTTTTATAAACATCTAGTTTTAATAAGTAAAATGAACAAAATATAGATTATAATTATAAAAATTCTATTTTTTTCTTTACAATGTAATTGGTGTTTTAATGAAAGAGAGATTAGATAAATATTTGGTGAGCAATAATTTTGTTTCCACTAGAACCAAATCAAAGGAATTGATCAAATCCAACAATGTGAAGGTAAATGATAAGATAGTTACAAAAGCCAGTTATATTGTAAAAGACCACGATAAAGTGGAAATAATTGACAATAGTTCCATCAAGTATGTATCAAGGGCCGGATTGAAGCTTGAAGGTGCAATAGGTTCATTTAATCTGGACTTAAAAGATAAAAACATTATGGACATTGGGTCATCAACAGGAGGATTTACCGACTGCTCCTTAAGGCATGGTGCTAAAAGGGTAGTTGCAATTGATGTAGGAACTGACTTGATGGCAGATTCATTAAGGAATGATGAAAGAGTTGAATTGTATGAGCAATTGAACTTCAAGAACGCTCCAAGCGGTCTCTTTGAAAACATTGATATAATTGTATCAGATGTGTCCTTCATTTCCTTAAAGCACATTATAGACAGAATATCCTTTGAGGATGAGGATTTCGAATTGGTATTTCTCATAAAGCCTCAATTTGAATGCGGTAAGGAAATAGCTGATAAATTCAAAGGGATTATCAATGATAAGGAAGTTCATAAGGATGTTATTCTTGATATAATTACTTATTTTAAACAATATGGTTATAATATAATTGATTTGGACGTTTCAAAAATCCAAGGGAAAAATGGGAATATAGAGTACTTAGCCCATTTCAAAAGAAATGTGGAATCCTGTGAAATTTCCATTGATGATGTTGTAGATAAATCCTTTTTATAGAAATATTTATATAATTAGGAAATAAAATATTATTTAGGTTTACCTAATTTCTTTTTAGCTTATAAATAAGTCTAATTTTTTACATATATACATTATTAAGTAAGTAAATTAAAAATAGATTTATATTATCTGGTTTTGTTCAATATCGATGGATAAAATTAGTTTTAGGTAAAAGATTATTAAGTAGTTTTATTCAATATTTGAGAAGGTAAAAATGGGGAAGGATACTAATTCTAAGATTGATCTAGAGGATGAAAATTCAATCAATAATGATAAAGCATACCGCAAAAATGTTCTTTTAATAGGAAGTCCTAATGTAGGGAAGAGCTTAACATTCAATAAATTGACTGGTATGACTGCAATGGTTTCAAATTACCCTGGAACCACAGTAGATATAGATGAAGGTAATTTCACCTATGAAAACAAGACAGTCCACTTAACAGACCCTCCAGGACTTTATGACTTGAATACAATCACAGAAGAGGAAAGAGTAGCTAAATTATTGGTTTTGGATGAGCAATTTGACTTGATGGTTCACGTAGTTGATGCTAAAAACATTGAAAAGTCAATTGACCTTACCTTGCAGTTGATTGATGCAGGAAAAGAGGTTATTTTAGTTTTAAACATGATGGATGAGTTTGAAAAGATTGGAGCGACCATCGACGCTGAAAGATTGTCACAGGACCTTGGAATTCCAGTTGTCTTGACTGCAGCTGCAGAAAACAGGGGATTGGATGAATTGAAGCATACAATTGTAAACTATGATTCAATTGAAGATCAAATAGTAAGCGAATCAAAAACATTGCTTGATGTAGACTATGGAAAGTCTATTGAAATAGCTATTTCTGAGATTAAGGATAACATTAAGGGAAATTACCCTGTTTCTAAAAGATATTTGGCGGTTTCTCTTCTTGAAGGTGATGAAGACAGCGAGGACCTTGTAAAAGAGAAAGAAGATTATGCAGTATTATCAAAGGTTATTGATGCTCAAAAGGACAAATTTGACCAACCGGTCAAGTATTTGACTAAGCTTAAGCTTGCTGATTATGCTAAACACATCAAATCAGAATATACAACTATTGATAATGTAAATGTTCAGGATAAGGATAGTTTAGGTGAAAAGTTAAGCAGAATAATGATTCATCCGATTTATGGACTTATCATACTTGCCTGTGTGCTTTACTTTGGACTTTATCTGATAGTTGGAGTGCTTGGAGCAGGCATTCTTGTTGATTTCTTGGAAAACACCATTTTCGGCCAGTACATTAACCCCGCAGTAACTGCAGTTGTTGTTAAATACATTCCATGGGTACCGATTCAAAACCTCTTTGTTGGGGAATATGGTATCGTCACACTTGGTTTAACCTATGGATTCGGTATTATCCTGCCGATTGTATCCCTATTCTTTATTGTATTTTCAATACTTGAAGACAGCGGATACCTTCCAAGGCTTGCACTGCTTGTGGATAACGGATTTAAGAAAATCGGTTTGAGCGGTAGAAGTGTTATTCCATTTGTGCTTGCAGTTGGTTGTGGAAGTATGGCAACAATGGTTACAAGAACACTGGAAACAAGAAGGGAGAGAAACATTGCTACAATGCTTATGGCTCTTACAATTCCTTGTTCTGCACAATTGGGGGTTATTATGGCACTCTTATCCCAACATCAAAATGCCATTTGGATTTGGTTTGCTGTAATCCTATTCAACTTTGTTGTCATAGGATTCCTTGCAAAAAGATTTGTTCCAGGTGCACAGCCAAGCTTCTTTATGGAATTGCCTCCTTTAAGATGGCCTAAATTGTCTCATATCGCTAAAAAGACTTGGACACGTCTTGTAATGTATATCAAGGAATTGATTCCAATATTCATATTGATCAGTGTAATCATTTGGGCTCTTGACTTATGCGGAATATTCCAATGGATCATTTCTTGCATCAGCCCGGTAGTCAATGCAATTGGTCTTCCAACTTCAACAAGTTCCTCATTTGTGCTCGGATTCTTTAGAAGAGACTTTGGTGCAGCAGGACTTATGACAATTCAGAATCAATTGACAGGAGTTCAATTGCTTGTTGCTTCTGTAACATTGACTTTGTTCTTGCCTTGTGTAGCTCAATTGATGATTATGATTAAGGAAAGAGGTGTTAAGTTAGCTGGTTTGATTGCTGTAATGAGCATAGTTCTTGCTTTTACAATGGGTTTTATAGTAAACCTAATTTTAACTAGCTTACATGTGGTTTTATAAATTTTAAGTTAATATTCTTAATGTTTTTTTTAATTAATGGGGTTTTGAAATGGATGAAAATAAGATGAAAGATCAAATAATCAAATGTGAATTCTGCGGTTTCACATTTCAAAAGTGTGATGGGATCAGCTGTGATTCATGCCCTATTAATTGCAAAACAGTAAAATGTCCCAATTGCGGATATGAGATTCTACCGGAATCCAAATCCTATAAGTTTATAGAAGACAGTTTTAAAAAGATTAAAAGCATGATTAAATAGTTTCTAACAATTTGGTGTTTAAAATGGAAAAAAGTGAAATTGAACATTATTTGCGTGATATCTGGGTTAGAGAATTTGAAAAGGAAGAGAAATTGGTCATTGATGAATTCAATAAGGATGATATTGAATTATTGGCTAAAAAGGAGTATGTCAAGATTGAAGATGGTTTTGTCAATTTAACTGAAAGTGGTGAACGTTTGGGAAGGTCATTGGTTAGAAAACATAGGATTGCGGAAAAGGTTGTAGCAGACTTGTTTTTAGCAGATATGGAAGAAATGGAAGAATTGGCAGACCAGATTGAGCATGTAATGAGTGAAGAGGTTGAAGACAATATATGCAGAATCTTAGGAAACCCTGAAAACTGTCCTCACAACAATCCAATTCCTAAAGGGGATAGTGATAATGATTTAGGAAACGAATATTCCGTACCTTTAGTCTCTTGTCACAGTGGAGAATCAGGTGAAGTTTCACACATTAAAACAGAAGACGCCCGTAAATTAAGAAAAATCATGAATTTAGGTCTTATTCCAGGGTCTAGAATTTGCTTAATCCAAAAATTCCCTAATTATGTCTTCCAATTAGGAAACACCCAGCTTGCTGTAGACAAGGAATTGGCTAACGAAATATTTATAAAATTAGATGAATAACTTATAATTATCAAAAATAATGGTAATATGGTGAAAACATGTTAGAGATTATTCCTGTTTTAGATTTAATGAATTCTGTTGCAGTATCTGGTAAAAGCGGCAATAGAGACACTTACACTCCTTTGCAAACCATTTATGCATCTTCATCTGACCCTGTGGAAATAGCCAACTCATTGAAAAGGGCTAATGCAAAAGAGATGTATATAGCTGATTTGGACCTCATTGAAAGAAACGGAAATCATAATATTTATAAGATAAAGGAAGTCAATACCATTTTGCCTGTTATTGTGGATGTAGGTGTAGATAATCTTGAAACCTTTGAGTTCATGCTAGATTTCGCTTATAAAATCATTGTAGCTACTGAAACTTTAGAATCAATTGAAGAGCTTGAAAAGATCTTTGAAAAGTATCCGAAGGAAAGAATCATTGTAAGTGTAGATGTAAAGGACAATGAATTGTACACTAAACACATGGATTTGGATTTGGAAGGATTTAAGGAAATCTTGAGAAGGATTGATCCAAATGAAATAATCTTGCTAGACATCTCTTCAGTTGGAACAGAAGCCGGTTTCAATAAGGAATTGCTTGACAAGTTTGAGGAATTCAAGGATAAAATCATTTTAGGTGGCGGAATAACTAAAGATGAAATTCCTTTAATCAATGAATTGGGAATCAAAAAGGCTTTGGTTGGAACTGCTTTGCATAAAGGTGAAATAAATATCAGCAATTTCTGATTGCTTTTATTTCTAAATTTTAAAACTTAATTGAATCTTATTTTTAAATTTTTATTTTGCTATTTCTCTGCTTAAATTTAAATATTAAGTTAAATAAATTATTATATAATTGTAAAAAGTATTAATGTGATATAAATGGCAAATGGATTTATTATTATATTTTCTCATATTTTACCCTTAATATTGGGATTTTTCAGCATTTTATTAATCATTAATGGAATAATGGATGAACAAAAGTATATCACTGCTTTGGGAATAGGTCTTTTCCTGCTTGCATCTATAGGCCCATTTTTTGTTTTACGCTTATTCATATAG
The DNA here is from genome assembly GCF_016294135.1 of Methanobrevibacter ruminantium. NCBI lineage: Archaea > Methanobacteriati > Methanobacteriota > Methanobacteria > Methanobacteriales > Methanobacteriaceae > Methanobrevibacter > Methanobrevibacter ruminantium. The sequence continues at coordinate 3,957 of NZ_JAEDCO010000035.1, read as the reverse complement.
TTAATTTATTTTAACTCTTTTCTTTTTTTAGCTATTTTTTCTATTTTTTATTACTTTTCTCTCATTTTCATCACTTTTTTAATAACATATCATAATATCATGATATGAAAACATTTAAATATGTTGATGTAAAAACTATTATTATAAAAAGGTGTTCTAAATGCAAGATCAAAATTCACAAAATGAAGAGAATAAACATGATGATATGTGTGAAATATTTCATCCGCACGAAGATTCAATAGAAAGAGCTAAAAAGCATATTTTAGCTGATGATGAGTATTCTGACCTTTCAGAATTCTTTAAGATATTCGGAAATCCAACAAGGCTTAAGATAATTTCCCTTTTGAGCTATGAGGATTTATGTGTATGTGACATATGCGAAGCATTAGATTTGAATCAGAATGCAGTGTCAAATCAATTGAGGATATTGAGGGCACATAATATTGTCAAATTTGAGAAAGAAGGAAAACAAGCCAGATATTCATTAACTGACCTTCATGTGGAAATGATCTACAAGATGGGTTTGGAACACTTGAATGAATAATAACTTTTGGATATTCTTCAATTAAATTTTTAATTATTTAATTTTCTAATTATTTAATTTTTTTAATATAATTTATTATTAAGGTGTCAATATGGTAAAAAATAAATGTTATGATCCTGATTGTAATGAAGAGGAATGCTTTAATCCTGAACATTACAATCATATTTGTTTTGATCCTGACTGCGAAGATGAAAAATGTATGAATGAAAAGCATTACAATAAGCAGTTATTGAAGGATTATCAGAAAAGCACTGACTTAAGTGTTTTCGATCATGGAGAAAAGATAGATTATGATGAGGATGTTGATATAAGTCTTTGTGGTTGCCCTGATTGTGCAGATGATGACCATGACCATCATCACGGCCACAATCATGAGCATCACCATTATGGACATGACCATCATGAGCACGACCATGATCATGACCATCATGACCATGAGGAAGAGCATCATGAAGAGTCCTGTGGATGTGGCTGTGATGACGATGATTGTCATGATGAAGAAGAGCATGAGCATGAACATAGCCATGAGCATCATCATGAACACGATCACGAACATGAGCATGAGCATGAACATAGCCATGAGCATCATCATGAACACGACCATAGTCCTAAAGTAGTGGGAGATTCTTGTGAAGACCCTGATTGCGGTTGTCATGACCATGACCATCATGACCATGGACACGACCGTGACCATGATCATCACCATCATGACCATGATGATGACGATTTCTCACTTTGTGCGTGCTCTGATTGTGCAGATGATGACCATGACCACGGACATGGACATGACCACAGCCATGGGGATGAAGACCTTATTGCAGAAGGAAAACCTCTCCTCTCAAATAGGCCTATTCAAATCATGGTTTCAAGCGGAATCCTATTTATAGCAGGACATATACTTGAATACTTATCTTTTGACATGACCATTGTTACAATAATTTACATGATTGCTGCTATTATAGCAGGTTATGAAATAGCTGTAATGGCTTATAACTCACTTGTAAAACGTCATACCATTGGACCGGCACTTCTTGTGGTGATTGCATGTATAGCTTCATTCATTATCGGACACGGTGAAGAAGGGGCAGCAGTTGCATTATTATACTATATAGCGGAATTCCTCGAGGATTATGCTGAACTTCGTGCAAAACGTTCAATCAAGTCATTGGTTGAATTGGCTCCAGAAACTGCAAGAGTCAAAGTTGACGATGGAGAGGAAGTTCGTAATGTTGACAAAGTAAAAATAGGTGAAATTGTCATCATCAGACCGGGAAATAAAGTTCCTTTGGATGGAAATATTGTATATGGTACATCTTCCATAAACCAAGCTTCAATCACTGGTGAAAGTCTTCCTGTAACAAAAACCGTCGGTGATGCGGTCTTTTCAGGTACTGTAAATGAAGACGGATATCTTGAAATGGTGGTTAGCAAAGAAGCTAAGGACTCAGTAATTTCAAAAATTGTAACTCTTGTTAAAAGGTCACAATTGAACAGATCCACTACAGAAACATTGGTGGAACGTATTTCCAAATATTACACTCCTTTAATGATAGTCATTTCTGCCTGTGTAGCATTTATACCTCCACTCTTCTTTGGTCAGAACTTGGTAGATTGGGTTTATAAGGCACTTTCAATTATGGTAATTTCATGTCCTTGTGCATTTTTAATCTCCACTCCAATAGGAATGGTATCAGCAATCACTTCATCTACCAGAAAGGGAGTTCTTATCAAGGGAAGTACATATGTAGAGGAAATGCGTAATGTTAAAGCGGTTATCTTTGATAAGACAGGAACCTTAACTGAAGGAAAGCTTGCATTAAGTGATATAAATGTTATAAATGATGCTTACAGTGAAGAAGAGATTGTAAGAATAGCTGCTTCATTGGAACACAGTTCTTCTCACCCAATCGCTCAGGCAATCGTTGATTATGCAGGAATTAATGAAATAAGTTTTGATGAGATTGAAGATTTCAAGAACATTCCAGGTAAGGGAATTGTCGGTACCGTTGATGGAAAACGTTACTATGCCGCAAATGAGTCATTGATTGAAGGAAGTGAGTTCAATGTTTCAAGAGAGGAAATCAATAGTTATACTTCTGAAGGAAAAACTTTGGTATTCATTGGTGATGAAAATGGAGTAATTGCAGGTTTAACTGTAGTTGACAAGATCAGAGATAATGCTGCAGAAGTAATAAAAGACCTTAAGGACCAAGGCGTAAAGACAATTATGCTTACCGGTGACAATAAGATGGCTGCAAATAAGGTTGCAAATGAAATAGGTCTCGACTATGTCTATTCAGACCTTTTACCGGAGGATAAATTGAATATTGTTGACACTATCCGTAACAAGTTCGGTGATGTTGCTATGGTTGGTGACGGTATCAACGATGCGCCAGCATTGGCACGTGCAAACATCGGAATTGCAATGGGTGCAGCAGGTTCAGATGTAGCTATTGAAACCGCTGATGTGGCTCTAATGCAGGATGATATCAGCAAGTTGCCTTACCTATTCAGTTTAAGCCAAAAGACAATGAATATTATTAAACAAAACATTTCACTATCCATTTTCGTAAAGGCTCTCTTTGTAATCCTTGCAATATTAGGATTAATTACATTGATGATGTCTGTTGGTATAGGTGACATGGGTTTAACTTTAGTGGTTATATTAAATTCATTTAGAATTGCTAGAGTGAAAGACCCATTATTCTAGAAAAATTTTTGTTAAGTTAAAACTTAACCTATTTTTTATTTTTATATTCCTCCTTTTTTTTAAATCATTTTTTATTATTTTTTTAATCAATCAATATCATTTTCCAATTTTTTAACAACTCTCGCAGGAACTCCAAGTGCAAGGGAATTGTTAGGAATGTCTTTGCTGACCACTGCACCAGCACCAACAACCACATTATTTCCATGGTCACTCCTGGAAGAATTGTCACATTTGCACCTAACCATACGTCATTTCCAATTTTGATTTAAGAGGCCTGTGCTAAATGGCCATGTCTTTTTTTAGGGGATAATGGATGGCCAACTGTTGTTATAGTATTATTTGGACCAATCATTACATTATCTCCAATGTAGACTTCTTTGATGTCAAGTATTGTCAAGTTGAAGTTTCCAGTAAAATTGTTGCCGATGAAAATGTTTTTGCCATTATCAAAGCAGAATCGCTTTGCAATCCATACCTTTTCACCAACAGAACCTAAAATCTCGGATAATACCTCATGCTATTTGTCCAAATCATCTTCTGCGAGAGAATTAAATACGTTTGCATTTTCTATGGCATGCAACTTCATCATTGAAATATCTTCATCGTCATAACAATATTCCAATCCCGCTTGCATTTTCTCAATTTCTTTCATTGATTAATCCCCGTATTATTGGCTAATTTCTTATTTTTTATAATTTTTTTT
>NZ_JAEDCO010000034.1 GCF_016294135.1 Methanobrevibacter ruminantium | reverse complement strand
AAAAAAAAGAATAAAAAAAGAATGGATTAAAAGCATTTAATCATTATCGCACAATTCACTGATAGCTGAATTGAATTTGAATGCAGCCTCACCTATAGCTATAACAATATTGGAATCTGTTTTCAAAGCTGCCTTGACACCTTCAACAACTTGCTCTTGGTTAGCTCCTAAAGTAAAATTAGAAGCTTGTTCTGGAGCTTCTTCAGTGAAAACAAAGGTTTTCTCTAAAGTTTCATAATCAAAATCGGCATTTCCTTCTTTTGCAGATGCCAATAATTCATCAACAACAAGTCTTGAATCATGAGAAGCGGGAACAATATACTTGACATTATCCAAGGCCTTTTCTAAAATCTCAATGTCTCCCTCATGGCCTGATTCAGAGGTAACTGTAATAACAACTGTTGTATCACCATAGATTTTAGTTATTTCCTTTAATACTGTTTCTACACCTGCGGGATTATGAGCATAATCAACCATAATTGTCTTATCTCCAACTTTACCCATTATTTCCATTCTTCCAGCAGTTCCCTTAAAGCTTATAAGTCCTTTTTGAATCTCTTCATCACTTAATTTAAGGAATCTTCTAGCTGCGATAATGACTCCAACTGCATTGTAAACATTATGCAATCCATCAAGGGAAATTGTGAAATCTGTTTCTCCTTCAGGAGATTCAAGAGTGAATGTCCTATCCTTAAGGGAAATGTTTTTAGCCAAATACATTGGCTTTTCATACTTTATTCCACACTCACACTCAAAGGTTCCGCAACCGGAAATAAGCTCATTAATCTCAATATCCCTGCCACACCAACATGGCTTGGTTGATACTCTGCATGGCTCATCCTCAAGACCGAAGCTGATTGCATCACCTTTAAAGTCAATTTCCTTGAATAAACCTACAATTGTTGGATCATCACTATTGTAGATTAAGGTACCGTCATTCTCTTCAATGCCTTTTACAAGCTCTCCTTTAACTTTAGCATACTCTAAAAAGCTTCTTGTGATGAAGTCTGTTTCATCATTTTCGTGAGGGTCCTGCAAGTGGTCAACTGTAATGTTTGTCAAGATTCCAAAATTAGCATGAGTCAAGTCAATGATGGATTTCAATCCTCCAGGTGTACCATCAGTACCTGTCTCCAAAATAGCTAAATCTCCATTCAATCTAGTCTGGAGTGATGGAATGAATTCATTGTTACCTTGCATTCCTTTCAAATTATGTTCGCAAGGATTGATACCTGCAGAATATGCAATATGCTTTAAAAGAGTTGTTGTAGTGGTCTTTCCATTGGTTCCGCCAATGCACATTACAGGTTTTTCTGGTGGGAATAGCTTAAAAATGTCTCCAAGCTCAATGACTTTAATGCCTTGATTAGAAGCCATCTCTAAAACCTTAGCATTTTTTGGCATGCTTGGAGGGGGAACGATGAAATCAATTTTCCTAAAGAATTCTTCAGGATGGCCTCCAAAGAATATTTCAATGTCATAGCCTTCAAAAGAAGAGTGGAATCTGCAATCCTCTTTAGATGAGATATCTGTTCCAACAACAGAATAGCCCCTATCCATAAGGATTCTTGCAACCAAGTTTCCTACAACTCCACAAACACCAATTACACCAAAAGTTTTATTTTCTAAATCCAATGAAGCCAATTCTTCATCAGACATAGAAGAGAGCTCTAAACTGTTCAATTTAACACCTTCATGAAAAGATAAAAATTAATTAAAAAAAGAAAAAATTAAAAGAAATTAATACTCCAAATAGTGGAAAAAATTTTGGTCAAGGTTTTAGCCGAAGGCTAAAAAGCTTGGCTATTCATACTTTTTACAGCCTTCTTCTAAACCGGTAACGATTTTTTCCATGATACCTTCAGGATCCTGCATGAGTTGTGGTCCTAAGTGAAGGATAGTGTCTCCAGGTTTAGAATATTTAATGGCTAGTTCTGCACCTTCTTCCATAGTTCCTGCAATTACCTTAACTGCATCAGAGTCTACTGCAGCATCAAGCAATTCCTGAGCAGGTTCCAAGTCAACTCTTTGGTAAACCTCGTTGAATCCAGTAGCTACCATTACATTAGCATACTTACCCATAAGCTTACCGGTTTCCTTCTTATCCCTATAAGTTGAAGTATCAAAGTTATCAAGCAATAGAACAAGACTTCTATCTCCTAAGAAATCAAGTGCAGCCGTAATACCTTCTATTAAGTAGGAAGCATCAATGTAAACTTCCCTGCCATTGTAGTCTCCAATGTATTCCATATGAACTGAAAGTCCTTTGAAGTTTGCAAGACCATTCTTGATGATTTCTACAGGCAAACCATAAGCCATTGCAATAGCTGTTGCAGCAACTGCATTTTCATAGTAATAGCTCATCATATGGAAGTCAGATGTAAAGCTGCCTTTTTTAAGTTCATTGGATTTGTTTCTGAATTTATAAGCGATATCAATAGCGCCTTTAGCGCTATCACCAATAAAATTACATACTTGACCTTCACCAATAGCAACTTCCTCAAAGTTTGCTACCTTATCAAAGTATTCGGATTTTTTGGATGGATCATATCCAGGTAAATCTTTAACCATTGCGTAAAAGATTGCATCAGGTCTTGCTTCTTTTACAGTGCCTTTACAATGAATGCTTGTAATGAAGTTTTCACTATTTTTAGCGATGAACATTTTTCTTTGGGTGTAACGTTCCATTGAGCCTCCAAACTCAGACAAATGCTCTTCATAAATATTCAGGAGTGCTCCTACCTTAAGCTGAAGTTCAGCCATTAAACCTGCAGTACCATGAGGAAGCTCCAAAACAGCAATGTCTGATTTTTCTGGAATTCCTTTTATGATTCCATCAACAATGACTTCACTAACAAGGTTTTGGGTCATGGAGGAACATATCCAAACTTGATATCCGGCAGTTCTGAAGATTTCAGTTACCATATGGGTTGTACTGGTTTTGCCTACACTGCCTGTGATACCGATAATATCAATATCAATGAAGCTGTCTGCCAATCTTCCGAAATCATCGTTGGAAAAGACATTGAGATTAGCTTCTTTTATGATTTTGTAAGCTGGAGCATTTTCCGGTACAGTTGGAGATAAGTAAACTGTATCGATTCCATCAAGATTTGGTTCAAATACGCCTAAATCTAATTCAACTCCTTCACTTTCCATAAGTCTTAAAGTCTTTTGAACATCCATGTGGAAGTCTTCAATTCTCTTTGGATCGGTTATCTTTACCGTGTGGCCAGCATAGTTTAATAATCTTGCAACAGGACGACCTGCATTTCCTGCTCCTACAACAATAACATTCATTAATTAACACTCCTTGAAGGTTTATGTAATTTTATTAGAATTTTAAATAATTTTTTTCAATCATAAATCATTTTGTCAAAAATATGACCTAGTTAATGATTCATAAATTTATATGATATTATTTATTATTCTTATATAACTTAAAGTTTATTAAAAAAATGGGGAAATGGATTTTTGTATAGTTAAATTTTATTAAAAAATCAAGCAAAATAGGATAAAATAATAAAAAAATAGTTATGAACGAAATTAAAAATAAAAATAAAAATAGATTGAAAAATAAGAAAAAAAAGAAGAAAAAATAGATTTAATCAAAATCCAATAGGTTCTCAATGAAAAATAAGAAAAAAAAGAAGAAAAAATAGATTTAATCAAAATCCAATAGGTTCTCAATGTCATTGTAGATAACCTTTAATCCACACATTGAAGGGACATAATTAGCTGCTTTAGCAGAATTCACTCCAATGACTTCATAGCCCATTTGCTCTATTGGAGCAACTACCATACAGGTATCACAGCAGATCTTACCTCCTGCATTCTCAATGGCATCAAGATAGCCTAAACGTTTAGCAGCTTCCTTTATGTTGATTGAGGTGCAAACCCAAAGCTCGTTTTTTATCTTCTTGCCTTTGACTATTTCTGCAACTTCCTTAACTTCCTCTAGGGAAGCATGAGGGCAACCTAAGCATACAAGGTCTGCATAACCTTCTGCACTGCTAAGTTTTTCTCTTGTTTCGATAATGTCATCTTTAGCAATGGTTATTTTGTCTTCAACATTACCAATGTCAGCAAACTTGTACTCTGGAGTGATGTCTTCAACATGGTATAAAGCCACTGCACCAGAAGATGCAAGCGCTGCACCAAGAGCTTTCAGATTACCGTTTTCTATCTTGTAAGGCTTGTTTTGCATTTTAAAGTAAGGAACTCCATCCTTAACAACTTGGCCCACTGCATAACCTAAAGCACCGAAATCAGCCCTTTCAAGTTCACATTCAACATCCACAATCAAATCAGCGGTTCTGTTTTCACCCAAATGGAATCCGTATAAAGGAGTCTTTCCTACAATAGCTGCAGCCAATGCTCCAGGACCTCCTTCACGATTGGTTCTTGCACCTATTACAGAGTTTACATAAGCAACTGCAGAGGATTCAGACCAGGAAACATGGTCACCAAATCGTGGAACGTTTCCAATCAAATAAGGAGTGCATGTACAGGTAGTGCTTATTCCAAGCGCTCCATAAGCATTGCAGATATCCACTTGCTTTTTAGCGAACTCTGGAGGAAAACCGAAATCTTCCCAGTTATCCAGATCAGTTCCTGCAGGGTTAAGAGTTGCAGATATTGTTGCAATTCCACTTTTATCGCTTATTGTACCATTTTCATTGTAAATGATTTCAGCAGTTCTAGCCAAGTCTTCAAGATATTCAAGACCTGCTTGGCCTATAGTCTTATAGGATACTCCAGACACTTGAGCAGACTTGATGTCTACGAATTTCTCTGCACCGTAAATGTCTCCCAATGCAATTAAGATATCCATACTTTTTCTAATGGTTTCTCCATATTCCCCACTAGCCATCCTTTCTTCTTCTTTAGTTAAAAACATGAAATTCCCCTTTTCTATGAAATTTTGTAAAATTGAATATGTTTAGTTAAATAACTTCAAAACCGATGAGTTTGATATGGTTGGAAATCAATTCAGGATTTTCATCAATAGGTTCAGACAATTTGGTTGTTATGTACTTCTTGTTGTCATCTGGGAAGACTGTTGCAATCTTCAAGTCATCATTGTCCATGATTACACTTGCCAAGAAGTTTGCACCGCTTGAAATTCCAATTCCCAATCCTAATTCCTGAGCAATCCTTTTAGACATGTTAATCGCATCACAATCATGAATCAAAACAATGTCATCAATCAATTCCTCATCAACGATTCCAGGAATAAAGTCATCACCAATACCTTCAATCAAATGGCTTCCTTCATCCATTCCCATCTTAAGAATTGACAATGTGCTTGGTTCCAATGCAAAGACTTTAGCATCAGGATTATGATCCTTTAATCTTTTACCGATTCCCATAAGTGTTCCACCGGTACCGATTCCTGAAACAAATGCATTGACATCTGGAATAGCATCAACTATCTCTTGACCTGTTTTCTTATATTGGGCTTCAACATTCAACTCATTGTCAAACTGAAGAGGCTTATAAGCGCCAATTTCATCTGCAAAATCATCTACAAGTTCAAGAGCTCCCTTGAATCCACCATCTTCTCTGGATACAAGATGGACCTCTGCACCATACATTTGAATAAGTTTCCTTCTTTCAAGAGATACCCAATCAGGCATGAAGATGTGCACATCATGGCCTAAAAGCGCTCCGATTGCACTGAAAGCAATTCCAGTGTTTCCGCTTGTAACCTCTATGATAGGTTGGCCATCCTTTAAGTTTCCTCGTTCCTTTTCTTTTTGGATAATGTATAATGCTATCCTGTCTTTAATGCTTCCAGAATAGTTGTAATATTCAACTTTAGAATAAATGCTTCCCTTTTTGCCTTCATATTCATAATCAATTTTAATCATTGGGGTATTGCCAACTAATTTATCAACATTCATAAGATTCCACCAATCAATAATAAAATAATATTAGCAATGATAATAATCATTAGTAAATTAATAAAATTCGTGATTAATTAAATTTTTTAATTAATAAAAGTTAATATAACACTATTATTTTTGTATTTTAATTATAAAATACTTTTTAAAAAAATAGGCTAAAAAATGAAATATTAAAGAAAAATTTGTAAAATAGTTAATTATGAAAAAGTCAAAAGTTAAAAATAAAAAACTCATGAAAACTTTTTAAAAATTTGATTAAAAAAAGAAATTTATTAAAAAAATAATAGCTAAGAATTATCTTAACTATTTAATTGAGCCTCAATAGCTTGGTCAACTAAATGCAAGAATTGATCCTTAGCTTCATATGGTATCATAGCACCAGCTGCGATATCGTGTCCACCACCTTGTCCGCCAAAGTTAACTGCGACTTCGCTTAAAGCTTTACCTAAATTAACTCCACGTGCAACCATTGGTCGTGTTGCCCTGCCTGAAACCTTGATGTCCTTATGAAGTCTTGATAAACCTAAAATAGGCTTTTCATCATTTAAGATTTTAGCAGACATTCCAACACCGGCAATTGTTCCCATAATACTTTTAAGAACCTTATCCTCACTGTAAAGGTATTGAATGTAATTCAATTGTTGGGCGCCTTCACGACTAATCCAATCGAACCCTTTAGTAAGGTCGTTCCTATAAGTCTTTTGAAGATTGAGAGCCTTTTCCAAAGCTTCATCTCTTTCACCAAGAACAATGCTAAGTGCTAATCCATACTCCTTGTTTTTACCACAAGCATCCAAGATTGCAGAATACTCCTCTAAATTACGCAAGACTGGATGCTCACGAGGAACACTGTAAACATCCCCAAATATTTGAGGATTTACCTTTACAAGTTCATCTTTAACAACATCCTTTTCCTCATCTTCTAATTCAATGAACTTAATACCATAGGAAACTCCCATTTTTTCAAGAAGTTCCTGAGAGTTCTCCAAACTTCCGGTTAAACCTGGAAGTGGAGGATTTAATGTATAAGCAATTGATTTGAATAAATGCTCTTGTGCTTTAGAGACTATCTTTAAGTCTTCATGGATTTCCAAATTGCCTGCTTCCAAACCATCCTTCAATATTAATTGGTTTACACCAACAAATCTGTTCTGGCACTGCATATCACCAAATGCACCAATAAGCGCCATATAAGCCAGATGCTTTTTATCCATGTCTCTAACTGACAAATAGCTAGATCCTGCACCACTTATTTCACGACTTCCGTCAACACCAAATAAGTGAGGGTTGACATGAACAAGATTGTCTTTAGGTTCGTGGGCGCTTGGCTGGTGATGGTCTGCAACAATAACATCAGCTTTTAGAGAATTAAGTTGCTTGATACAAGCACTGCCCATATCTGAAAAAACATACAATTCATATTTTTCCTTTGCAACATCCCTAATCACATCAGCTTTAAGACGAGGGACAATTGTAATGTGGAATTGTCCTCCTTCTTCCTTAATAGCATTAGCTATAATACCTGCTGATGACAATCCATCAGCATCATTATGAGAAATTAATCTAATAATGTTATCATTTTCGATATGCTTCTTTAGCATATCAGAAGCGTCACATCCTCTACTTAATAGAGAATCAAATTTTTCATTATCTCTATTTAACGAGAAGTGCTGCTTTTGTTGGATCGTATCTCCATCCTTCTGGTAATTGACCATTCTTTGCATAGTATCTACCTAATCTACGGATTCTAGATTCAATGATAGTTAATCCTCTTTTACCATGAAGGTCTTTTGGGTTTTCTTCTAAGTGATCTCTGATATTTACTGCTCTTCTGATTAAATTCATTAAATCTTCAGGGTACTCTTCAGCTTGACCGTTTCTTTTTAAGATTTGGGTAATTTTTTCACCAGTGACTTCTTTTACACTAGGAATACCGTATTGGTCTCTTAAAATTACTCCGATTTGACTTGCAGATTTACCTTCTCTTTTGAATTTTACAATAAATTCTTCGATTTCTTCGTTACTGTATGCGATCCATTCTGGTCTTGCCATAAATATCCTCTCCAATAAGTTTTTTGATTATTTATAGTAAGGTCCTTTGTAAAATAATTATTAATGAAAAATCATCATATGAAACCATTAAAAACTGTTTATATGACAATGATCATTTTAAAAAATTATTTTAAATTCATTTTTTGAAAAAATCTTTAAATTACCAAAATATGGCCTGAATAAAAACAATAAGTTTCAAATTTCATCAATTAAACTGCAATAAAACAGCCAATCTTAGATAAAATTGTCTATTCTAATTTTGTTAATTAAAAAATATTTGAAAATTTATTATTCATCATCTTGGTTTACATACCAATTGATAAATTTTTCTAAAGAATTTCTTCTATGTGAATACTGGTTCTTCTCTTCTGTAGTAAGTTCTCCAAAGGTCTTGCCCTCTTCCTCTATTATGAATAGGGGGTCGTAAGCAAAACCAAGATTGCCTCTTTCTTCAAAAGCTATTTGACCTTCGACACGCCCTAAAAAGACCTTGGGCTCAGAATTGGGTGTGCAATAGCCAATAACTGACCTGAATTCAGCGTATCGATCATCAACTCCATCCATAAGTTTTAAAATGTTTTGGTTTCCAAGTGAATTCTGTACAAATTTTGAGTAAGTTCCTGGAAAACCATTTAAAGCTCTTATGAATAAACCAGCATCTTCAACAATCACAGAGCGGTTTAACTCTTGGCAAGCATATTTAGCACCGAATCTTGCTACATCCTCAAGGGTTCCTTGAGGTTCCATGTAACCTAAATCAATATGCTCAAGTTCAACGCCAAAAAGTTTGAAAATATTCTCTGCTTCTATTACTTTATGTTCGTTCCCAGTTATAAATGTTATCATAGTTTTTATTATATAAAAAAGTTTTAATATATTTATCTGAAAAATAAAAACAAAATGAAAAATTTAAAAAGTTAAAAATCAGTACATGTTAAAAACCGACACCGAGGAAAAATTTTGGTCAAGGTTTTGCACCCCGAAGGGGTGGAAAAGCTTGATTAGTGAGTGTATCTTCCTCTGCCTTCAATCTCAGCTATCTTATTTGCCATTTTAGATTGATTTTTGGAATCATAAGCTTCTAGAATCCAATCAAATGTTTGAATGGCTATATCATAATCAATGCTTTGGAATGATTTCTTTAAAACCAAAAGATCTGCTGCCTTATCCTCCAAAAGGTCAGAATACTTTCCAAGGCCAAAGTCAAAAATAGCTAGATTGTCGCTGACATTGTCTAAATCATCATCAATCAAAATCATATTGGAACCTGTCAAGTCACCATGGATAATATCACCGTCATGGAATGCCTTGATGTTTTCACCGATTGCAATAGCCAATTCCTTTCTTTTGTCATCACTAATGTTATGCATGATATCCTTAACTAAAGAGCCATTTATCTTTTCCATGACAATTGATTTCTCTTCAAAGTCAACATCGTATAAAACAGGAGCTCTTACACCTGTCTTTTTAACATCAGACAATATTTTTGCCTCACTCTTGGTTCTAAGCTTTCTTATCTTATTGTCAATTTCAGGAATTCTATATGATTTGGAAACCCTGTTTTTTACAATAGCTTCCCTTCCAAGCCAAGTTGCTTCATAAATATCTGATTCAGCCCCTTTAGCTCTAAGCTCTTCAGGCAAGTCCAATTTATATTTTGTATTGTCAACCCATGGAGCATCCACTTCATCAGTCCTGAACCTTTGAATTATATTGGTGTCCTCTATCTTAAGTGGACCATATGCCTTATACATCAATTGGCCGAGCCATGCAATCATTACTCCATTGTCTCCAGAGTATTTCATCTCAGGCATATAGAACTTTGCATAGTGCTCTTCTGCCATTATCTGCATCATTTCCCTAAGTCTGCTGTTTGCAGAGACTCCTCCACATAAGAGAACTTCGTCCTTTTCTGTATGTGCGAGTGCCCTTTCTGTCACTTCAACAAGCATTGCAAATGCAGTTTCTTGGAGACTGTAGCAAATGTCCTCAATTCTTTCTCCATTTTTATGAGCCCTTAAAGCTGCACTTAAAAGGCCAGAAAATGAGAAATCCATACCCTTAACAACATAAGGCAAATCAATGTAGGAACCTTCTTTAGCGAGTTTTTCAACAACTGGCCCTCCAGGATGTCCAAGACCTGTTTCACGACCGAAATGGTCAAGGCAGTTTCCAATAGCTATATCCAATGTTTCACCAAAGATTCTATATCTGCCTGATTCATAAGCAATCACCTGACTGTTTCCACCGCTTACATAAAGGGTTACTGGATTACGAGCGCCAGTATCCAATTTTCCTATTTCAACATGCCCTATGCAATGGTTTACACCCACGATTGGAACATTAAGGCTCAATGCAAGTGTTCTTGCAGAAGTTGCAACAGTTCTGAGTGCAGGGCCTAGACCGGGACCTTGTGAAAAAGAGACGAAATCAATATCATTATAGTTAAGGCCTGCCTCTTCCATAGCTTGTGGAATGAGTTGAGGAATCCATTTGGCATGATGTTCAGCAGCCTCTCTTGGATGTATGCCTCCCTCTTCTGGATACAATTGTTTTCCAGCCATAGCCAATACATTGCCCTCGCTGTCTACAATGCCTATTCCAGTCTTTTCTGCAGTTCCTTCAATTCCTAAAGATATCAATTTCAATGCACCAGTTCTATAATTTTAAAAATGAATAAAATCAGTTCATATAAAGTATATTAACATACATTTATATAATTTTTACCAATAATATATTTATAGAATTAAGTTAATTAATTTAATCAAGAATTGACAATCAAATTGAAACAAGAATTGACAATAATTTAATTAAGTTATCAAAATACTTTAAAAAATTTATGAAATTCAAGATGATAAGATGATAGAAGGATTGAAAACTTACGGATCAGACAAACTTGTAAAAGAATTACCAGACTTAAAGAACCCTATTTTTATTTGTACAATAGCTACAACTGAAACCTCCAAAATTCCAGGCCTTACTGGTGCTGGAGCTACACCGGAACTTACCAAATACACTCCTGCTGGAGATGCAGAACTTATTTTGGATGGGGAAGTGAAATGCATGACAGACATCCCTCAAACAATCATTGGAGAAGTTGTAACCCCTACTCCATCAATGATTACAAAAGGTTCACTTGCACTTTGTGACTGTCCTGTTATGGTATTGGATGCAGGAAGTGAAATCAAGGCAAACTCTGATGTATTTGACATAAGCGATGGAAAGCATGGAAAAGACATTAGAACAGGCAAAGCTGTAGAAGACCCTGAAGAACTTTTTGAAAAAGGGTTTGAACTTGCTGAAATCCTATCTGAAAAGCATGACTACATTGTAATCGGTGAAAGCTTACCTGCAGGTACAACTACCGCTCTTGGAGTATTGGTTGGACTTGGCTATGATGCAAAAGGAAAGGTCAGCGGTTGCATGGATACAAATCCTCATGAAATGAAAAATGCAATTGTTGAAGAGGGATTGAAAAACGCAGGTTTGGAAGAATCTAAAAACAACAATCCTTTTGATGTTGTCAGAGCTGTTGGAGACCCTATGCTTCCAGTTGTTGCAGGAATCCTTATGGGTGCAAAAGTTCCTGTTGTATTAGCAGGAGGAACTCAACTCACCGCTTCATGTGCAATAGCTAAGGCATTGGATCCTGACTTTGACTTCTCAAACAGTTGCCTTGCAACCACCGCATTTGTAGTGAAAGACGAAACCGCAGATATCCTTAACATTACAAGTCAAATTGGTGACATCACTGTAAATGCTGTAAACCCTAACTTTGAAATTTCCCGTGTTGAAGGGCTTAAAAACTATACACGAGGATTCATCAAGGAAGGGGCTGGTGCTGGAGGAGCTATGTTCTTGGCTCTTATGCTTGGAAACAGCATTGATGAAATCAGAGAATCAATTGAAGACGCTTGCAGTTAAATTATTAATTTAATTTAACTATATTTTTTTAAAATAAGTAATTATTCGTAACTATTAAAACAGTAGTGAAAAATCTAAAATTGAATTTAAAAAGAGAATATGGAATAAAAACAGAAAAAAAATAGATAAAGAAAATAGAAAAAGAGAAATAGATTTATTCTTGAATAGAAATAAATGCTATTTTTCCGCCTTTAATAACTTTTAAACCTTCACCATCATCCAATACTAAGTTTAAAAAGTTATCAATGGTAATTATTTTTCCTTCTACTTCTTCCCAGTTTTTTAAACCAATAAGAACATCTTTGCCTTCGAATCTAGCAAATTGTTTGTTTACTTGGAAATTGTCACTCATTATATAGCCTCTTTAAATTATAAAAATAAAATTTAAATTTATTGAATAGTATTCGTAAAATATTATTTATATTTAATCCATTATAAACTTATTTAATTATTAAATTGAATTTGAAATAATTAGTTTAAATTTAATTCATTTAAAATTTTATCTCTTTCTTTTCTAAGTTCATTTAAAAGCTTTTCATCATTGCACCCTTCTTTTTCCAATTTTGCTAAAGTGTGTGTAACAGCTTGCAATGTAGCTTCAAGTTGATTTACAGGCATGTCGCATCTCCTTAAATTTTTTATAAATTGAAATTTAATTATGTCAATTAATTTAATTATAATTAATTTTTATTATGTATCTTATATTATATATTGTTTGTGTATAATGAAATAAAATTAGTCATTTGTCATACCATTCCCTTAATGCTTCCAAATCATGAGCCATATCCAATATCAAAGGAGTGAGTGTAGGCAAATTCTCTTCTAGAATAATGTAATCATCACTGTTTTCAGGATTGTTCATATATAACTTACCATTGATCCAATAATAAGGCCTTCCTCTTGGATCTTTACGCTTTTCCACAACCGGCTCATACATCCTGACTGCTAAAGGGCAAATTATAGGCTTGTATGAATGAGGGTCTTCAGGAACATTCAAATTCAATATGTCCACCCCTTCAGGGAAGCCATTGTCAATGATCTTTTGAATGAGATCTCTTAAAACCTTTTGGCTTGCTGAAAAGTCGATCTCGATTTTCCCCTCTTCGAACTTGATGTCATCACTTGGAATGTGTTGACTAACTGCAATTGTTGGAATGCCTAAAGAAGCCGCCTCTGATGCCGCACCTAAAGTACCTGAAGTTGAAAGCTCGCCTTTTCCAGTGTTCCTTCCAGTGTTGATACCGGAGATCACCAAATCAGGCTTTTCATCCATAAGCTCATAAACCGCAATGGTAACTGCATCAGTTGGAGTTCCAGAAACCCCATAGCCGATATCACCATCCCTTAAATTAACCTCATACACTCTAAGAGGGTCAAAAAGAGTCAATGCATGTCCAATTCCGCTTTGCTGTTTAGTTGGTGCAACCACATAAGTCTCTCCAAACTCATCAGCAACTTGCTTTGCCGCTAAAATTCCGGATGCATCTACACCATCATCATTAGATAATAAAATTTTCATATGAATCAACAAACAATAAAAATCAGAAAAAATACTGATTGAATAAATTTCCTCACGAATTTAAAATGATAAAAGAATAAAAAAAGAAGCTAATATAAAAACATTAGCTTTGAGATTATTTATTAGCGGAAATCAATTTTCTGGCTGCCCTCATATCATTGCTGTATATGTGGCCAGAAGTGGAATGGTAATGAAGACCGCCGAAGTTTAGTTTATCTCCCATTATTTCCTTATTTACTTCCTCTTTCATCTTGATTCCAATGTATGTTATGAAGAACATGTTGGAATAGAATGCTCCGAAAATGTCATTGGAACGGAAGAAACAGTGAATGGTTAATTCTCCATCCCTAACGAGAATCTGTATAACCTGCAAGCAAGGGATGTCTTCCCTATCTCCATCCAATGCAGGGTCGATGGTAACAGCAACTGCACGGTTACTGCCTGTAGCAGTTAGAATCCTTTGTTTCATGGTTTCAAATTGGTCTACACCAAAATGCTCCAAGATACGGTTAGGATAAGTGTAAACAAAACCTTGATCATCTCTGATTTCAAAGGATTTTACATATTCATACAATGCATCTCCTTTGATAGGGCATGAAGGAATATCAAATTTTCCGCTTTTAATCTCTTCCAACATCAATTCAGGAGTCATGTGCTGATATTTAGCTCTGAATTTCAAATCCAATGGATCATCAATATAATAATAATTACCAAGATTTTCTTTTAAATGATGATCACTGTCCTTATATGTTTCCTTCCCTTCCTTTAAGATTTTATCAACAAAATCCAAGTAACATTGACCAATAGATAACATAATAAACGTTCCTTAAAATTATGATTAAAAAAATAATATGAATCTTTTAAAGATTTATTAAAAATAAATAATTCTGTTAGATTATATACTAATATTAGTATATATTTTCATGATTATAAATATTATGAAAAAAAATTATGGAAATGAAATAAGAATATATGTGAATTTGATTGGTTTTTTAGAAAAATTTAATAAAAATTATATATTGAGAAAATATAAATATATTATATTAAAATTAAGATAAGGTGAAACCGTGGAAAAGCCACAATTAGTGAATTTTATAGCTAAAGTTCTTGAGGATTCTGGCTTTAAAGTTTATAAAAATTTTAAGACATCCCAACAGGTTGTAGACATATATGCAATCCTCCAAACATCTATGGGAGATTTTGGTTTAGTGGTTGGATGTAAAAACTACGATAAGGACTGGGAAGTTGGAATCGATGTTTTAAAGGAAATGGAATTTATAGGTAAAAAACTTAGAGCCTCCAAAGTAGCTATTGTAACCAGTTCCGGTTTTTCCTCTCAAGCAAAAAGATATGCTGAAGAGAGAAAAATCAAGCTCATTGATAGGAACAGCCTTGTCACTTTAGCTAAAAAATATTCAAATAAAAACAAAGAAACTAAGTCAAGATTAGACCGTGGAGCAAACAGATTAACAGATATTGATAGCGATTCATTCTATCATAGAGATGTTAACAGAGAATACATTGACAACACATCAAATTATAATAGAGATTATGATGATGACAGATTATATAACAGGCTTCAAGGTGCTTATGAAGGTTATGAGGAATTTTCTGAAGATATGGAATATTATGAGGATGAAGTCGGCGGATTGGAATTAAGTCATTACAGTGAGTATGATGATGACTTATACCGTGCTGAGTTTTTAAATAAAACTCCTAGGGACAACTACTCTGGTCCAAGCGGTACACTATTTGCAAGCCGTCAACAACAAGATCCAAAAAGAAGAAGAGCACCGTCCCTTTCAGGAAATAGGGGACCTGGCCCACTTAGCCAAAGAAGCAATAGGGCTTCCAGCAATAAGGGCTTCTTCTCATCTTCTGATAGTGCTTTAAGCAATTTTGGTGGACATGCCCCTCAAAAGCCAAGCAAACCTTGGGGAGAGATTTTAAAACCTATATTATCTAATCCTATAGCATCTGTTATAATGGTAGTCCTTATTTCATACCTAATCGGATTTATCCTTGGAAAAATAATAAGAGTCCCTACAGGATACTTAGGTATCGCTGAACTATTAATAGCATTGCTGCTCTCTTATGGTATTGTATTATACTCAGACAGGGAAGCAGATGTTTTAGTAAAAGGAACAATCGTGTTCTTTATTTCATTAGTAATAATCATGATATTGATTGTTGCTTTCTAGAATAGTGCTTTTACACAAAAAGCGTTTCAACCAAATCTTAATTTAATTTTTAAACCATCATTTTTCTTTTTTCATTATTTTTTAAAAAAAATCACTTATTTTATCTTTATTCATTTTTATTTCTTTTCCATCCCTTTCTATTTAAAAAAAATCACTTATTTTATCTTTATTCATTTTTATTTCTTTTCCATCCCTTTCTATTTAAAAAAAATCACTTATTTTATCTTTATT
>NZ_JAEDCO010000033.1 GCF_016294135.1 Methanobrevibacter ruminantium | reverse complement strand
TACTTTATTATACAAATAATACTTTATTATACAAATAATACTTTATTATACAAATTCAATAATTAACTTAAAACTTAATTCAATACTCAATTAATACTTAATTTTAATGATTATTATGACAAATATGGCTAAAGACAAAGATGAGATGGAAAATATCGACAAGTTTAAAAACGATATTCGTTTTAGGAAAAAAATCGAGCATGTCGAGACCATTCCTGCAAAAGAGGCTAGCTATAAAAAGGTAGATAAACTAGAGAAAAAGATATTGAACTACCTTGAGGAAAAGGAAATTAAGCTATATAAACACCAGGCTTTAGCTATTGAAAAGTCAAGAGAAGACAAGAACATAATCATTACAACACCAACTGCAAGTGGAAAGACATTATCCTTCAATTTACCTGTATTGGAAGAACTCATTAAGGATAATGACGCTTGTGCATTATACATTTATCCTGCTAAGGCATTATCTTATGACCAATTAAAGGTTTTAAGGAAATTTGATGAGAAACTAGACCTTGACATTAATCCAAATCCTTATGATGGAGACACACCAAAGGCTAAAAGGTATAAAATTAGGCAGGAATCAAGAGTTATTCTTACAAACCCATATCAAATTCATTTGATCTTGCAATGGCATCATCAATGGAAACGTTTCTATTCAAATCTAAAGTATATTGTTATTGATGAAGCCCATTACTATAAGGGGATATTCGGTTCAAACGTTGCATTCCTAATTAGAAGGTTGAAGAGAATTGCTAATTTCTATGGATCCAATCCTAAATTCATATTGTCTTCAGCAACACTTGCTAATCCTTTAGAGCTTGCAGAAAAGTTAACTGGAGAGGAATTTGAATTGATTGATGAGGATAGCTCTCCAAGCGGTGAGAAAGACTTTATTCTATACAATCCATATAAAAAATTGCCCGTTCATTCTGATGATGAAAATCTATCCATTCACCAGGAAACTGAAAGGATTTTCCTTTATTTGCTGCTTAAAGACATACAAACATTATGCTTCACATCAAGCAGAAAGATTGCAGAATTGATTGCATTATGGACAAAAAGGGATATGGAGCATACTAAAAAGAGGTATGTGGATAGGATTTCAGCTTATAGGGCAGGCTATTTGGCTGAAGACAGAAGAGAAATAGAAGACGGCCTAAAATCAAGAAAATATTTAGGCGTTACCTCTACAAATGCCCTTGAATTAGGTATTGATGTAGGCAGTTTAGATGCTGTAATCATTTCAGGATTCCCTGGCTCCATGATTTCAACCTGGCAGCAAGGAGGAAGATCTGGTAGAGGAAATCAGAAATCCCTTGTCATATTGGTTGCATTTGAAAACCAATTGGACCAATACTTTATGAAAAATCCAGAATTCTTCTTTGACAAGCCTCATGAGAACGTTGTAATCGATTTGAATAATGAAAAGCTATTGAATAATCATATTATTTGTGCTGCAAATGAATTGCCACTTGCTCCAGAAGAGATAGAAAAGGTATTCGGTGTAGATGAAGAATTCATAGACAATATCGTTCAGAACAGGGACTTGAGAAAGAGCGCAGGAGTTTACATTTATCCTTATGATGATAATCCAGCATTTGAATTTTCGCTTGATCAGATTTCAAATGAGATATTCAGCGTAATGAATGGAAATCAATTGATTGAAAAGATAGAAAGGTCTCAAATGTATAGGGAAGCTCATGAGGGAGCTATTTTAATCAATAAAGGCCAAACTTATATTGTAACTGATGTCGACTTTAACACTCATATTATAAATGTGATTAAAAGGGATGTCAATGCCCATACAATTGCACTTAAGAGGACTCAAACAAAAATCATTAAAAAGATCAAAAAGGTCAAGATTGGAGACTTTACTGTTCATTATGGAGAGCTTGAAGTAGAGGAAGACTATTATAAATACAAGAGAATGGAATTTTCAAAGACAATTGGAACATACATTCTAGACTTGCCTCCATTGAAATTCAAGACAAAAGGATTGTGGTTTACAATTCCAAACAGTGTCAAAGAGACATTGGAAGAGAGATTTAAGAATGAAAGCGAAGTCTATGAAGGAGGCCTTCACGGTGCAGAACATGCTTTGATAGGACTGTTCCCACTTCATGTGATGTGTGATAGATTTGATATTGGCGGACTTTCAACCAATTATCATGAAGACACTCAAGAAGCTTCAATTTTCATTTACGATGCATATGAAGGAGGAATTGGTATTTGTGAAAAGGCAATTGATGTATTCAGCAAATTAACCAATTCTACAAGGAATCTTCTAAAGACATGCGAATGTGAAAACGGTTGCCCTTCCTGTATATACTCTCCTAAATGTGGAAATGATAACAAGCCATTGCATAAGAAAGCTACTGAGTTCATTTTGGATTATATGTGGGAAGAGATGAATAAGTTATCTCCAGAGGAATTATCTGCATTGGAAAATCAGAATTTAGAGGATAATATATCCTATAATGAAACATATTATAACCAAAAAGATAAGAGAAGTAGGGATATAGAAAATTCTAATGAGCCTATCGATGAAGAGATGGTGGAAAATGAGGAAAATGAAGAGATAGATCCTTTAGATGAGGCATATGCTGATGCCCTTGAAGAGTTCAATAAGGGAAACTATAGCATTGCTAAAGATATATTAACCAATATACTAATCAAGAAAGATAGTGCAGACGCATATTATCTCATTGGAAAAATACTTTATGAGCAAGATGATAAGTTAGGGGCTTTATCTTTTGTGAAAAAAGCTATTTCAATTGATTCTGGACATGAGGACGCTAATGAATTCTTGCTTGAATTGAAACATTGAAAACAAATAAAAATAAGAAATAATATATAATGTTTATAAAAAGTTTATAAAACTTTATAAAAGGGTTATGAAGGTGATATTATGGAAATCACTGATGAAAATAAAAATGAAGTTAAAGAGCAAATCAATACAGACATCAACAATATCCTTGAAAAACATGAACTTCCTTATAGAATGGATGGGCTTTCAATTATGAAAACAACTAAAGGAACCAGTTTTTTAGGAAATGTGAGGGTTCATGATCCAAATAAAGTCAAAGCAGTCAGAGCAGAGATTGAATCATACTTGGCTAAGTTTGGAAAAGTCGTCATTAATTCAAGAGATGTTGTTCCTTGCTGTGAATTGCCATATACCTACATTACATTCCATATAAATTTCTAAGATACTATGACATCACGTAGAGAAGAGCATGAAGCATATCTGGAGAAAATTCTATCAAATTCATTATCTTCTGCAAATCCCTCTAAAGAAGCTTATGAAAGAGGTAGGCTAGGCTCTCTCACTTATTTTAACAATCTTAAATTTGGATTGATGCATAAATACAATGATTGGGATTTCTTGGATATTGAAGGAAGCAAAGTGATTGAAAATATCTATGGAGAAACCTTGAAGATTACAAGAAAAGAGAAAATAGACTTTTCTTTAGAAAATAAAAATAAATCCATTAAGGAAGATTTGGCTTCAAATTTAAAGTTAATGCCTGGAATAGGGTTTCAAAAAGAAATGAAACTTAAGGAAAATGGATACAATAATTTTTATGACTTGTTAAATCATCCCACTTATGCAAGAAATGCAGAAAAATTAATAGAAAAAATAGAAAATGACTGTTTCATCAAGGAGTTTAATCTACTGAAAAGATTGAATAAATATCCTAATTCCAGAAACAGCACTTTAAAGGCTTTAAGCTCTCTTGATCCATTTAATTTGAAATTCATGGATATTGAAACTCTTGGATTATCAAATGCAGCAATCATTCTACTTGGGATTGCTGAGATTAAAGGAGATTATATTGAATCCAACCAGTATTTGCTTAGAAGAAAGGAAGAGGAACCTGCACTTATTGAAAGCTATCTTTCACATATTGATGAAGCCAGCGTTCATGTAACATACAATGGAGCTAATTTTGATATTCCTTTCATAAAAAACAGAGCAAGATTATATAGGATAGATTGCAATCTTGATCAAACCCACTTTGACTTAATGTATCCTTCCCGCAACTTATGGAAAGACAAGTTGCCTAATTGCAAATTAACCACTATAGAAGAGCATTTATTCGGTATCAAAAGGGATGATGATATACCTGGAGCTTATATACCTGATTACTATAGAACATATCTAACAACTAAGAATATTGGCCCTTTAATCCCTATAATAGAGCATAATCGTATGGATATCGTTTCTCTCGCTCATTTCCTAATGAGAATATATGAAGCGTCTTTTTAGTCTTTTATCCTATTAGTCTTTTAGCCATTTTAGTCTTTTAAAACTCCTATTTTTTAACTTTTTTTATAAACTACAATTTATCCATTACTAAAATCTAATTGAGTAATAAAATTATTTTAAATTGTATTAAAGTTATCTAAACATCAAATAACTTTAAGATATTGCCTTAATGGGAATAATAATAAATATTTGTTTTTAGATATCCAAATTAATTGATATAACTACATTAAATAAACATTACATTTATAAATAATGAATTATAAAAAATAAATTGAAGATAACCTTTAAGGTAAGACTCTAACTAAGTTAAAGAATAAAAATTAAGTAATTTTTAAAAAAAATTATTATCCCATATAAAAAAAATTAAAAATGCTTAATTTTTATCTTTCTTTTTAACTTTTTTTAGATTTTATTCATTTTTTCATCTAAAATTTATAGCCTATTTTTCAAATATACTTTACTTAATTAACTTATAATGATGAATATCCTATCATTTATTCATTATATTGAAAAAAATTATCTTTTAAAATGATTTTTATATAAAATTTTTAATATTAAGAAAACAATATAAAATATAAGACATGAACTTAAAATGAAAATTAAAAAGGAAGGATAAAATGTTTGAAGAGGAACAAGACAATAAAATCTATAATCTTATTATAACACGTGGAATTGATCAAGAAAACGAATATGGACAATTTACAGAGAAACTATACTCTAAACCGGACTTCTTATGGACTGAATCAATGGCAAAGGATTACGCTCCTTTTGGAGAAAGTTTCTTTAAAAAAGTAGATGTTATTGTTGTTTTATCTGGAATTTACAATTATAACCAAATGTATATTGACATTCTAATCGAAAAAGCGGAAGAATTTGACATTCCTATACTTTTAGTACGTCCTTATGGTATGGAAATAGTTCCAGAAGAGCTTGAGAAAAAAGCAAAAGCAGTTGTTGGATGGAATGCAAACTGCATTGTCGATGACATAAGATCCATTGTAAGCGGAGATTATGATGAATTCTGTGATGATTTTTAAATAAATCATTCCTTCTTTTTTTAATTATTGATAAATAAGTCATTTAAAAATAAAAATATAAAAAAAATTTTAAATAAAAAAAGATAAGTAAATAAATTAATTACTTATCGAAACTTTTTTTAAACTTTAAGCTGTTTTAACTATTTATTTTAACCTTAGAGATTCCATCTTCTTTAACAACTCTAATGAGAGTGTCTGCAGCATTCTCCAATTCATCATCATGAGTAACTATCAACATTTGAGGAATTACAGACATGCTACGTAAAACAGTGATTAAATGCTGTTTACGGAAACTGTCTAAGTGAATTGTAGGCTCATCCAAAAGAATTGTCTCAATATTTCCTTTTGACATTGCTTGGGTTATGCCTAATCTTAATGCAAGAGAGATAGCTATTTTCTCACCACCACTAACCATTTCTATATTGGCTTCCCCTTCAGGACCATAGATGGAAATGTTGTACTCATCATCCAATATCAAGTCGGAATAGTTGAAGTTGAACTTCTCAAAGAATTCCCTTGTATACTTCTGAATCAATGGTCTGGACTGGCTTCTTAAGTCCTTTTGAATACCATCTTTACTGTAGAAAGTTCTTAAATCTTCAAGCAAACCGTAATATTCCTTAACAGCAATGAATTCCTCTTTATTTTTTCTATTTGCTTCAATGGTTTTTTCAATGGTTTCCACTGTAGTTTCATAGATCTTCAAGTTGTTGTCATTGACAGCAATCTCTTTAGAGTATCCATTGAACTTATCATTTAATCTTTCAATCAGGAATATCATATTCCTGTAATTCTCTTCATTATATGCTGAAGACTCGATTGCTTTCTTAATCATTTTGATATCATTTTCCTTTTGAGAGATTTCATCTGCTTTAAGCTTTAATTTTTCTTCATACTCACCTTTAGCTTTCACAGAACCTAGTAGAACATGATATCTTGTATCCTTTTCAGAGAGGTCTTTTATCAATCCGTCCAAAGTTTCAAAACTCATATCCAATGAAAGATTGGAATCTGCATTGACATATTCCTTAAGTTTTTCTTCTTCAAGATTGATTTTACCTGCAATGGTATATAATTCATCCTTGATCTTGGATTCATCTGGATATGATTTAAGAAGAGTATTTGCTTCCAAATACTTTTTATCATGAGATTCAAGCTCTTTGAATTCATTATTCTTAAATTCAATTATCTTATCCAACTCTTCAAGCTCATTCTTCTTGCCTTGAAGATCATTGATTTTGGAATTTACGGTTTCCAAACTCTTTGAAAACTTGTCCAAATCTCCAACAATATGTTTGTTCTGATATATCTTTGTTTTAATTGAATCAAGCTTTAATAAATTAGCATCTTTTAATGATTTTTCCTTGTTTAATTTAATGATAATTTCATTATTTTCATTAATCTTTTTAGTATTAGTCTTGATTGTGTCCTCATACATATGTATGAGTTCATTTTTCTTATCTTCGCTAATATCAGATTGGCAAACAGGACATTTATTATCCACTTCCTTAATGTCAGATAATGGCTCATCCAGTGACTTGATTTCCTGATTGAGACTGATGTTTTCCTTATTCAATTTTTTCAATTCCTCATCAATCTCAGCAGTCTCATTATTAAGATTGGTTCTAAGGGTTTCAACAAGACTTTCCAAGTTATTCAAATCATCATTGGTTTTGATAGTTTCGATTTCCTCTTCAAACTCAGATAAGACTGTTTTTGCATCGTAGTAGAAACTGTCCAAATCTTTGTTGTACTGATCAATATCATGGATTAAGGTGTTTTTCTCCTTTTCCAATTCATTCAGACGTTTGATTTCAGCAGACAATTCAACTTTCTTGTTGTTTAAAGCCTTGGTTTCACCTTCAAGAGATACAAATCTTTCATGATTCTCCTTTTCAGATTCTATAATTGACTTATAGCCTTCAATCTTTGTGATAATTTCCTTATTGTTTTTTTCATCCTGTTTAAAATTATTTAAATCAGTGAGAGAGACCTTAAATTCATTATAGACTGGAAGCTTATCACTATATGGCTTCAAGAGATTCATTTGTTCCTCATTTCTTA
The DNA here is from genome assembly GCF_016294135.1 of Methanobrevibacter ruminantium. Classification (NCBI taxonomy): domain Archaea; kingdom Methanobacteriati; phylum Methanobacteriota; class Methanobacteria; order Methanobacteriales; family Methanobacteriaceae; genus Methanobrevibacter; species Methanobrevibacter ruminantium. The sequence continues at coordinate 10,468 of NZ_JAEDCO010000033.1, read as the reverse complement.
AAATTTCCTTGTATTTATTAGACATTTCCTCTTTTAACTTATTTAATCCATTTAAATTCTCATTTTCATGAACTAATTTCAAATTAAGAGCCTCGTAATCCTTCTTTTGTTTGTCCAATTCTTCTTTTTCCTTATTTTTTAATTCAATGTCATTTTTAAGAGATTCATAATCCTTCTTTAAAGCATTATTTCTTTCACTTAAAGTGAAATGCTCTTCTTTAGCCTTTTTAAGTTCAAAATTAAGCTCTGACTCTGGCTGTATCCTATCCTCTAAAACAGCCTTTCTTGTTTTATAGTCTTCACTAATTCTAGGAAGGTTATCATAAGCCTTTTCCAGTTCTTCAAGACGTAACAACTTACCGATTAACTTCTTACGTTTAGCAGGTGTCTTATCGATAAGTTCAGCTATTTCACCTTGCCTAATATGGATTGCATTTAAAAATGTTGAGGAATCCATGCTTAATATTATTTCAATTTCCTTATCGACTTCCTTATTTCCGGAAACGATGATTTCAGCTTCCCCATCTACAATCTTATATAAGCTTGATGTAGGTTTTGAACCGGATTTAGTAAGGGTTATTGTTCTTTCAACCATATATTCGATTCCATTTGAAACAAATGATAATCTTACAATCATTTGAATCTTATCGCCAGTGTTCTTATTTGACCTAACCAAATCATTGATGGATTTTGTAGTGTATGATTTGAACAATGCAAAGGAGATGGCTTCAAATATGGAAGATTTTCCAGCACCATTTTCCCCTACAATCAAGCTGATTCCAGGATTAAAATCCAAGATAGTGTCTGCATGTGATTTAAAGTTTTTCAATTCTAACCTTGTAAATATCATCATATCACCCTAAAAGTCATCAAAACTCATTTGTTGAGATTTTTCATGATTTGTATCATCTTCAATGGAATTATCCAAATTCTTATCCAAATATTCGTCTAAACTATCAAATTTTTTCATATCATCTGATTCTTCTCTAGATTCTCCTCTAGATTCTCCTCTAGATTCTCCTCTAGATTCCTCTTCATTATAATAATGCTCGCTATAGAACCTATCTGAAATGAATTTGGCATCATCTATTCTTCCAACAGAGAGATTGTCCAATAAGTCAATGGATAATCTATTCACTTCAACCCTACCATACTTTTCATTTACTCTTTTTTGCAATAAAGTCCTTGGATCCAATATTTTGGTATCATCTATAATCTTTTCCTCTTCCAATACCTTGTCTGGCTTAAAGCTAGGCCTTAGATTCAATACATTATCACCGATTGCTTCCTTGATAGTTTCATATACATCCGCACTATCGAAATCGCCACCAGCAACAGTCAAATCAAGCATAGGCTTATTGTCAAATGATTGAATCTTCTCCCTAATGTCATGGAGGCCTTCTTCAAACTTATTGTAATCAATAACAGCCCTAACAAACTCTCTTGGAAGGTCAATCTTCACTCTTTCAACTTGAGGCTTATCATAGCTTAAGTCCACTACAACGAATCCCTTACCGAATTCTCTGAAATTCTCATTGGATTCGCTTGTTCTCCATATTTCCATAGACCCCGGATAAACCAATTTACCTTTTCCGAAATCCTCTTCAACATAATTATGAACGTGACCCATAGCATAATAATCAAAGTTTTTAGGCATTTGTGAAAGCTCGATTTCATGGGTATCCTCATGCATCCATTTGTCAATACCTTGGTGAGAAACCAAAATGGACTTAAGATACTTGTCTGCCATCTTGGATAATTGGTCATAAGCACTTTTTAAAGCCCTGCTTTGTGAACTAGGGACATAACGAACTCCACAAATCAATACTGGCCCTTCAGTATACATTGGATGATTATCACTGATTAACTTAAGCCCTATGTCTTTAAATAAAACTTGTGGAGGCAATGCTCCTTTTCTTAAGATTGAATCATGGTTTCCAGCAACAGCATAAATAGGTATTTTAGCTTCGTTCAATCTAAGCAATGCCTTTTGAAATGCAAGCAATGCTTCTGTAGAAGGCCTGTTATTGTCAAATAAATCTCCGCTATGGATAACAAAATCCACATCTTCTTCTATTATTTTATCTATATTCCTAGCGAATACATCATAAAAGTCAGTTTCACGTTCCAATAGTCCAAATTGTCTTGAACCTAAATGACTATCAGATAAATGTGCAAAACGCATTTTATTTCACCCTCCTTTGTTTTTAAATTTATTACATTATTAATAAGTGTTAAAACATGAAATTTTTAAATTTTTTATACAACAATAATAAGAATTAGTATCTTATAAAGATTTCTAAATCTAATATCCTCCGCCTAAATTAACAAATTGGTCTAATTCCTTTTGTAAAGCTTTTTCCTCATCTTCTTTTTTTGTTTGCCATTGCTCAATGATATTTAAGTCCCCACCTCTTTGGCGTCCCTTGAATTCATTGATCTTTACAAGGGTTGGAACCTTTGTCATGAGCCCTAAAACCAACGCTTCCCCAATGTTAAGTGATGGCAATTGCTTTACCAAATCTTCACTAAGGCTTTCACTTGCAGTTTGGACATGCCTTTGGTCTTTTGGCTCTACAAGTCTTAGAATTATCATATTATTGGCTTGAGATAATGTTTCAGCATCAACAGATTTAGGAGATTGACTTACCAAACAAAGACCTAAACCAAATTTACGACCTTCTCTAGCTATACGTGTAATCCAATATTTACTGTTGCTGCTTCTGTTTTGAGGTGCTAAAATATGTGCTTCTTCAACTACAAAGAATAATGGATAGGGCAATGCATCATTATCGTTGTGTCTGACATATTGTTTTCTGCTCCTAAGGGATCTTCTAAGCACATGAGCAACCAATACTTCAGCCATATTCTCATCGACTTGTCCTAAATCAAGAACATTAGCCATTCCTGGTTTTATTTGAGTTAGGAAGTCACCAATATTAACATTTAATAATCTATCATATTTTACATTCAAATCCTCTATCTTATTGATTACATCCATAATGTTTTTCTTATTGCTGGCATCATAATCCTCATCATTATACCAGTTATCAAGGATTTTGTATAATAATTCTATAAAATCAGCAGTGCTTGCAGTTCCCTCTTTCACTAATCGTCTAGCTTCGTTAAAAGCTCTTCTAAAGTATCTCTCTTGCAAAGGAGCATTGGAAGGAATGCTTGCCAATTTTTTAATTTCTGAAAATTCCATATATTGAGGATTTATCATTGGCAGGATTACGTTTACTTTTCCATTAGTAAATTCTGCATCAACATATTCTGAATGCATATCAAAGATAAGCATGCAACCGTTATACTCTAAAAGTCCGTCAATGATTACAGAAACAGTATTTGACTTACCTGCACCTGTCATTGCAAGAATTGCCAAGTGACGGGACACCATCTTGTTGATATCCACTCCGACTTCAACATCCTCATTGTTAATTAAATTGCCTAGCTTAAGAGAGTTTTCAATGTGGAATATCCTATCCAAAACTTCACTAGGAGCTGGATAAATAGGTGTTCCCGGAGGAGCTGGAGTACGTGGCAATTTCAAATTATCATTTATATCTCCAAGAATTGAGATGTTTCCCCTTATGTAATAATCATCACCTTCAATTTCCCTTATCTTAGCAATTGTATCTGGATCATAAATTTCATTGTTTAATGAAACGCTTCCGCGAACCATTGATTCTATCATACCTAATATGATTTTTCCATCATATTCAAGTGTTACATATTCCCCTACTTGTGGCATTTCTTTTGAAATGAAACTTACTTCAATAAGAGATGTTTCTCCTATGCATCTTCCAATCATTTTTAAACCTCTAAACTCAATATATTCTCTAAAACAAATTTTTTATTTTATAAACTTCAATTAAACTTAATAATCAAATTATTTAGTCATCTTCATTATCTTAATTTAACATTTCACGACCAGACTTATCCAAGAATCCAATTATTTTAGACAAGCTATCCATATCCTGATTTGAAATAACAACATCATTATGTGCTTTCTTTAGTAAAAATGGATATCCTTCAGTTGAATTTGATTTTAAAACCTTTAAAATTTCTCTTATTTCATCTAAATCTTTAGTGTAAAAAGGCAATTCTATTTTAATGATGTTCTTATTGTCATCAAGTCTTGCAAAGAATATTGTAAACCAAAGATCTCTAAAGAACTCATCTTCAATAGGGAAATCATGCTTGGTCTTGTAAGTTACCTTTCTATGGTAAGGTTCACTGAATCCTTGCTTTCTTGTCATTCCATCCAAAATAGCCATATCAGGTATATTTGCATGGAATATTTCATTGCTTGATGATGTTTTGGAAATGGCGATGATTTTCTTTTTATTCTCTAAAAGATATTTTAATGCAATCAAGTTTTCCAAACTCTCTAAAAATGTTATTAAAGCATATTCATCAATATTTTCATCATCAAACAAGTCTTTAAATTCTTCCTTGAAATTAAATGAAGATAGATTTAACTCGCTAGATTGTATTTCAGACTCTAGTTTTTCCTTGACTGGAGATATTATGTTTGATTTATATTCTGGTGAAATGCTCTTTTCTACAGGAATTGGACGTATCAAATCGCCTAAAATAGATCCATCATCCATATAATAATCTATATCAAAATCATTGAATGTCTTTATTGCAGTCTTTATCTCAAATATGCTCATCATATTCCTCAATCTATCCTCTAAAAATGATTGATGAGGTATTATATCGAGCTCTGCAGATTCAATTGTCTTTAGTTTTGATTCTGTATCATTAGGATTGTAAATGAGAGATTGTGCAGCTACAGCATAGAAATTGAAGCTAAGATATTTCTTTTTGTTATAGCTTCCATCACCTGCAGCAAGAATATGGTTTGAATCACTTGCAATAATCTCCTCTTCATGCCATTTGGATTCAATGTCTATTTTAGTTTCCTTATATTCTTCCAAAGGTTCATTAATTAATCCTTTTTTCCTAATAGCCTCTGTATATAACGAATTTAACATGATAAAACCTAAAAAATTATAATTTTTCTTATTTTACAATTTTATATATTAAAATATTATCCTAATATTATAAATTATTTTATAAATTAATATATAGTTTAGTTTTATTTAAACGGTTAGAAAGAGCATTTGGTAATTAATTAAAAAGATAGAAAACAATAGTAAAAAAAAAAAAATAGTTTAGAAGTTAAAAATTTATAAAATAATCTAAAAAAAGAAAAAAAGAAAGAAATAATATTATTCAGAAGCTTTACGAACTCCTGCCACTATTTCTTGGATTTTACCTTTAACATCGGTAGTTTCTTCTACAACAGTGCCTGTAACAATGATGTCTGCACCAGCTTTTGCTGCAGTATAAGCTGCTGTTGCATCACGGATTCCTCCACCTACAACAAGAACAATGTCTTGGGTAGCTCTTTTTGTATATGCAACCATTTCAGGAGGAATAGGTTGATCTGCACCGGATCCTGCTTCAATATAGAAGTATCTCATACCTAAGTTTTCAGCTGCCATAGCATAGATAGCTGGGATTTTTGGCTTGTTTCTTGGGATTAATTTAGCGTCTCCAACCCAACCGACAGTTCCACCAGGTTCAGCTACGACATAACCCATAGGAATCTTTTCGATACCTGTTTTGTTAACTGCAGGTGCTGCCAATGCTTGAGCACCGATAATCCAGTAAGGATTGTTTGAATTTAAATAACTCATGAAGAAGATAGCATCTGCATATTTGCTTGCACCATTGATGTTTCCTGGGAACAATACAATAGGCAATTCAATGTTTTCAGATAATGCCTTACAAGTTCCGTCAAGTGCAGCGGTATCTACAGTGGAACCTCCAACCATAATACCATCACTGCCACCTTCAATTGCTGCTTTAGCAATAGCTACAGCTTCTTCAGGGCTTTGTTCATCAGGATCTATTAGAGTTAAATGAATTTTACGAGTTTTTAATATTTCTTTAAAATGAGCTTCTACATTTTCCATAAAATCACACAATGAATTTTAAAATATTTATTAAATTAAATTAATTTTAGATTAATCTTTGAAATAATCTATTAATAATTATATTTATTTACTTATTAGTATTTAAAATTAATATAAATTTATTAAAAATTATTATAAAATAAAGAATCTGTAAAATTAGTAAATTATAAGAATAGTTTATAATATAAAATTGTTAAAGTTAAAAATTAGTTAAAATCAGTTAAAAATTTATAAAAACCAATGAAAATTAGTTAAAAATTAGTTAAATCAGTTAAAATTGGTATTTAGAAAAATAAGTTAATATAAAAATCTAAAGAGAATAAAAATTCTCTTTTAAGTTTAAAGGGATAGAGTGAATCTATCCTCTAGGTTCTTTAGCTTTGAATCTTAAACCTTTGTAACCACATTTTCTACAAGTAGTAGCTCCAGCAGGATTACGTGCATTACATTTTAAACAGATTTTTACATTAAACATTCTGTTTTCTGCTTCTTCAAATCTTGCCATTAATAATTCCTCCGTATCTTATTAAATTAATTGATCAATATAACTTAAATAGAAATTCATGAAAAAATTCTAGAGAAATAATTCATTAAATTCATACTAAAAGTCTAAAAATAAATTATGAATTACAATAGCATGTAATCATAACTATTAATGAAATATATTAATTTAATACTATATAAATGTTAGGTTTATTTTTACCTTTCATGAGCCTCTAAGAACTCATTTTGTATTTGTACTACCTCTTCACTTGTTTTTACATCACTGTAAGATTCCAATAAGTCATAATTCATTTCTATGAATGAATGACCCCATTTGAATCCATCCATGATATGGTGTGCCTCATCCTTAAATCCAGTTATATAGAATGTAGCGGCAATAGCTTCATTTGTAGATAATATGCAAGGCTTTCCAAAATTAACCGGATTTGCAGCGATTAAAAAAGGAAGAGACCTGTGATATTTAGATAAACTGAAGAAACTTGCTGACTTAGATACCTTATTCCAAGAACAGTCAAGACCTACAACACCCTTGTTTTCAACAAGAGGCCTGTCTTCATAGGATACTGCCTTTTCGGAAAATGGATTCAAAACAACTGCACCACGTGGAATCTGATGTATCTTATAGACTATCTTGCATTTTCCTTGCTTTTCCATCTTAAATGCAGTGCATTTCCTTTTATCACATTCATTTGCATGAAAAACAGTTACTTTCATAAATATCACTAACTTGATCTTTTAAAAAAGAGAATAAACAACAGAATAAATTATTATTCTGTCAAATCTTATAAAAATTTAATATTCCATTAACCTTGACTTGGATCAATGGTACCATTGAAAATACCATCAACGTATTCCCTATTGAATTCAAACTCCCCATCTGACATGCCCATTAAATCAGCCATTTTAGGAGCTTTTTTAGCATCTTTAAACTCAATGCTCTTAATTAAAGGTTCAGTATAATCCTTATACAACGGACAGAATAAAGTTCCGTCACATTCTGTCTTATTATCATAAGACATGATATTTATTGTATATGCGGTTCCATTAATGTCAGCTTCACAAATGTACACATTAATAGTATTATTGGAATTGTTTCCGGAACTTCCATTAGCTGAAACATTGGCATTAGGAACAGCTTGAGAATAGAATATTTTCCAAGGCTGGCCATTATAGTTTCTTATTTCAGGAGCCCCTAACCCTTGCAATTGATAAACATCGGTTATGAAGTCACCATCCTTTACACAGGACATGTTGTAGGTTATGTTATGCTCCTTATCTTCATAGGAATCAGTCCATCCTTTGGTTAAGTTATCTTCACTTATGTTATTTTGAGTCATATCACCATTAAATGTGCCGGACATAAACTTATTGTCAAAGTCTGTTGTAGGGCCTCCAAATAAGTTCATTCCAAACAATTCAAATGCTGAAACAGCACCTAATGAACTAATTACAATTGCCAATACTGCAATAGCAATAAAGGCTGTCCTTTTACTGTTCATGATTTTCCTCCAATATAATAAAGTTTAAGAGTCAGCTAAAGTAAAATTAGGCCTAAATTTAGAGCTTCTCTTTAGGTTCTTAAGTTCTACCTTAGTGGGGCATTTGTATTCTTCCAACATAAGAATCTTATAATCATAATCAATTGGCAATGAATCGTCCTTACCGTCAATAAGACCTCTGAAGTTTGCGCCAACCCAACCTGTTCCTCCTATATCATAATTGATTCTGTCAATAGGATTGAAATTTTCAAAGAACATCTCTAATTCAATTGTTCTTTCCATAGGGGCTTTATAATGGATAGCAATAACCTTATTTGAATTCATTCTGATCTTAATGAATTTCTGATCCATTTTCAATTCATCCCCTTCTCTTACTTTCTTAATGGTAAAAAATGGATTTATATCATTTTCAGGCATATTTTCACCTTATTTAACGTTTTTCTTCTTGTTTTTTAAAATCGTAATAACCAATTGTCTCAAGCACTTTTGAAACGTCCACCTTTGTTTCAAAGCAACCTGATGAAGATAAAAGAACTCCTTGAGGAGCAAAATCCGACAAGGCCATCATGGTTTGATTCAAGTCCACATGACAAGCAACGCCTACAACGGATTTGAACTTATTATGTTGAATGATCTTCTTAACGAAACTGGAACCTGGCACAATGAAAACCCTATATCCCATCGGTTCAGCCTTTTCCTTAATTACACCAATTGCACATTTTCCACAATGTGTGCATAAAACACCAGTTTCCTTTAAGCTAGCTTCACAATGAGCAGACCTTAAGCAATGGGGCAACACTATGATTTTGTCTTCAGGAGGAATCTCATCAAACTTCTTTTTATTTACCTTATTCCTTACTTCAATCCCAATATGGTCAACAAAAGCATCATCAAGGCCTAAAAGATTTGCAAAACTCTTCAATGGAGAGTAAAATACATTTACAATAAATATTATAACTGATGGCAATACCAGCTTATTTTTCCTAACTAGAATTATTCCGAGTATAAGCCCTACAATTAGGATGATTACTATCAGCAAAATTAATAGTACGACTCCTTCACCGATTAATTGGAATGCTTGTTCATGCAATAACATATTCGTCAATTCTAAATTTTTTATATTTCATTTGTTTAAATAAAACATTTAATATTATTTTATTTTATATATATATATAAAACTTTTTAAAAAAATTATAATGTATAAATAATATAATGAAATAAAAAAGAGTAAAATGTAATTCTTAAGAAAAGAAGATAATTATAAAAATAAATTATTTGATATTTACTAAAAAAATATTATTGGTAAAAAATAAATGCCTAAAATGGCTCAATCTTATAGTTCTTAACTTCTCCTTCTATAACAACACCCTCTTTGGATTTGACTATATTCAAGCCGGATAAACTGTCACAGGAGCATAAGATATCCTGTTCAGGGTGTGTTCCAGGAACTATTCCACAGTCTAATCTAACGTTTTCACCTACAGACAATACCATTTTAAGTCTTTTTGATGATGGGTGGTACTTTGGCAGTACAAGTATAGGTGACTCTATATCCCTTGTAAGATAAGCAAGAGACCTTATTCCCTTTTCATATTTTTCACCTAAATTAAAGGAAGAAACAGCTATTAAATCATCTTCTTCAAGATATTGAACAATTTCATCACTGTCTGGAGTTCCTATAAATAGCATCTTTTCCTCTCCAGCCTTAACTATTCCAACCATACCGCTTTCACCGAGCAAAAACAGTATTTCATCCTTAGTAAATTTGATTTCTGTTTCCATGATATCACAGATAATGATTTAATTGACTTAAAATGATAAAATCTTTTAATATTGAAATAAAAATAATAAAAATTCGAAAAACAGGTGTAATAAAATAATAAAAAAAGTTAAAGAGCAAATGAAACATTCACTCTTAACATATAAAATAGCAATATACTTATTCTTGTGCTTCTACGTTGTCACTTTGACAGGAAGGACAGATAACCTTTTTACCTAATCCTTTAAAATCATTTCCACAATCTAAGCATTTATATTTCTTTGTTTTCAATTTTTTCATTGAAAGATCAGCCATTGGGCCTCCAGAACTACACATAATATCACCTTTAATTAAAACAGCCAAAATAAAATTTTAACTATTGTTAATAAGTAATTGTTTATATGTTCATTTTAGTATTTATTATTTTATATTTGAAATTAAAATATATGAAAACTCAACTATAATCTAAACATTCAATCATAATACTTCATCAATTGACTTGACTCTTCAGTTGATTCAAATTCATCAATAAAATCCTTTAAATCCTTGATGAATCCCTCTTTCCTCTTTTCCAAATCATCAATAGTGGAATAATCCTTTTTAAGGGTTAAATTCATTAGAATATCATCTGTTTCAAGAGCAATTTTAGGATAATCATGAGTTAAATTAGCATGATCATTAGATTCATCTATGCTATCTAAAAGATCAAAATCATT
>NZ_JAEDCO010000032.1 GCF_016294135.1 Methanobrevibacter ruminantium | reverse complement strand
AGTACCCATAAGTCAAGATGTTTCCATCTTCATCCACGATTCTAAAGTATCCATCATCGTAGGTTATTCTATATGTTCCATCACCAAGGTCTTCTCTTGAAACCTCATGCTCTTTTGGATCCCAGCCGTCAATGACATCATCCGCCTTATTGTCTGTTTTGTACTTGTCGCTTCTTGATGTTTGGCTACTTGGATTTGCTTTTTTCTTTACATATATTGTTCCAGTAATCATGGCTGGCTTGTAATCCTTGTTTCCATTGAACTTAGCGGAAAGTGTAAAGTTGTCTGCTATCAGGTCTTCCAGCTTGCACTCTCCATTTTCATTTGTCTTGAGAGTGAAGTTTTCAGTGACTCCATTGCTTCCATGGGTAAGGTTTATCTCAATCCTTTCACCTGAAATTGCAGTTTTGTTCTCATCTGAAAGCTTCAGTATCAAGCTGTCCCCTTCATTAAGCTGTTGCTTGCTTTCCATTGTTAGGATTGCAGTTTCTCCAGCACCTCCAAATGGATTTGCCATGATGAATATTCCAATTGCAAGAAGAATGATTGCTGTAGCGCATATGATTATTATATCTCTTGAATTCATATTAACCCCCAATTGAATCTTAATTTTAGTTAATTAATATTATTATGCTAATAATCTTATTTTATTCTTTTCTATTTTTAACCAATTATCATAAAATACTTTAGGCACTTTCTATAAATCATATCTTGTGATATAATCTAATATCCGAATTAGAAAACATATCACTTTAGTTATCAAATCATGTTAAGGGCAGCATTTTTTGCTGCTCTTTTAAAAAAAGCTTGATTGAATCTTTTTTTACCTATTATTTTTTTAAAATTGATATTTTTATGCTAGTTTTGATATTGTTGTCAATTAATAATTAAAAAAATTTATATGAAATAAGCAACATATAATACATAAAGTATAATGGATATTTATTCAATTATACTTTATATAGATTTTTAGCTAAAGACTTAAGATTAAATTACCCTAAAACTATATAATTAAAAAAATTTATTAAAACTATCGAACTATATTATTTTTCCTAAGATATATGTTTATAAAGAAAAACCTTTTACTATCATAATTAAAAATGGGTTTTCTAAACACAGATCTTTTTATTCGTATATTTTAGTCTTAATCTTTCTTTAGCTATTAATCTATTTTAATCGGTTCGCTTTTTTTCAATTTATTTCTATAATAAAAATCTTTAAATTTAATCTAATCAAAATATAATATAACAATTAGAAAATTCTTAAAAAAAATAATATAATATAATTAAATTCAGGTGTTTCAATGGAAAGTCAAAACATATTAATCAAAAATGCCACTATACTAAATCCATTGGGAAATGGAAAAACTGAAGAAAAGAATGCTGATGTATTGATAGTTGAAGATAGGATTGCAGAAATAGGAAGTGCAATCGACGAATCAAATGCAGAAAAGATTATTGACGCTACTGATAAGATATTGATGCCAGGGCTTGTCAACACTCACACTCACATTTCAATGTCACTTTTACGTGGAATAGCTGATGACTTGGAATTGGACACTTGGCTTAACGATCATATCTGGCCTATGGAAGCACACTTAAGCAGGGAGTACTGTTACATAGGTGCACTTCTTGGTGCGGCTGAAATGATCAAGAGCGGTACAACCACATTTTCAGACATGTACTTCTATATGGATGGAGTTGCCCAAGCTGTAGAGGAAATTGGAATGAGGGCAGTGTTGTCATATGGTATGATTGATTTCGGCATTGAGGAAAAACGTGAGAATGAATTCAAGGAAAACATATCTTTAATAAAAAATCACAACAATACTGCTGATGGAAGAATCACTACAATGTTCGGTCCACATTCAATCTATACCACTTCAAGTGAGCTTCTCGAGAGGGTTAGAAAGGAAGCTGATAAGCATCAAGTTGGTATCCACATTCATATGAATGAGACAATGAAGGAAATTAATGATTGTAAGGAAGCTCATCAAAATAAAAGGCCCTTTGAGTATTTAGATGACTTGGGCATATTAGGTAGTGATATTGTTGCTGCTCATGGTGTATGGTTGGACCAAAATGAGATAGATTTGATTAAAAAGTATGATGTCAAGGTTTCACACAACCCATGCAGTAACATGAAACTTGCTTCAGGTGCAGCACCTATAGGTGAATTATTGAAACAAAATATTTGTGTCGGACTTGGTACTGATGGTGCTTCAAGCAATAACAATCTTGACATGTTCGATGAGATGAAGTTTGCAGCACTTCTTCAAAAGGTTTCAACACTCAATCCTAAATTGGCAACAGCTGATGAAGTGATTAATATGGCAACATTCAATGGCGCAAATGCATTAGGAATTGATGCAGGTTCAATTGAAGTTGGCAAGAGGGCAGATCTTATTCTTGTTGATACCAATGCTCCTAACATGACTCCAATGAGCAATGCGATTTCATCCAATCTTGTCTACTCTGCTAACGGTTCCAATGTTGACACTACCATTTGTAATGGTAAGGTATTGATGGAAGGCAGAAAATTGCTTACTGTAGATGAAGGCCATATCTTAAGTGAGGCAAAAAGGGCTATTGCAGAAATGAAAGGGTTAAGAGAATCAGAATCTGAGGAATAGGCAATTTTCTATTCCTATATTTTTTTAGTTTTTTATTTAATTCTATATTATACGAACTATTTTTTCCAAGATAAAAAAAGTGGAGTTGAACTCCACAAAAATTAGAATAAATAAGATTGATAAAAATTAGTCAATCTTACTAACGTTTAGCAAATCTGATTTTATTTGGTCCCATGACAATGCTCTTTTTCCAAAGCTCATCATTTGTTTCTGGGAAGTCTTCTCTGAAGTGCGCTCCTCTACTTTCTCTTCTGAGTATTGCAGATTTTACGATAAGGATACAGATTTCAACCATATTGATTACTTCAAGTGCAGTAAGGAGTGATTCATTGAATTGGGTTCTCTCATCAACATTGAGGTCATTCAATTCCTCTTTCATTTCAAGAAGTCTTTCAAGAGCGGACTTTAGGTTTTGCTCATTTCTTACAATTGAAACTTTTTCCCACATCAATTGCTGAATTTCCTTCTTCATAGCTATTGAATCGATAGAACCTTCCTTCATCAATGATTCTATTCTTTCCTTTTCCTCTTCAACAGCTGTGAAATTGTACTGCATTGTAGTCAAGTCACATGCAAGGGCAGCCGCAAATCCTGCTCTTTTACCGAATACCTGAGTGTCTGCAAGTGCATTTCCACCGAGACGGTTTGCACCATGGACTCCTCCACACACTTCACCGCAAGCGAATAGGTTTTCAACAGTGGATTGGCCATCTTCGTTGATTCTGACCCCTCCCATATGATGGTGTGCAGTAGGTGCAACTTCCATTGGTTCGGTTTTTATGTCCACTCCAATGTCTTCAAACTGAAGCACCATGGTTTCAAGCTTTTCATCAATCAAGTCTGGGTCGAGGTGGCTTACATCAAGGTATACTCCTCCATGCTCTGTTCCTCTTCCTTCCATGATCTCATTATAGATTGACCTTGCGACAACGTCACGGGTAGCAAGTTCCATACGGTCATCGTATCTGCCCATGAACCTTTCACCTTCGCTGTTGATGAGTCTTCCGCCTTCAGCCCTTACCGCTTCAGTTACAAGAACTCCCTTTCTTGAATCCGGATAGACCATACCTGTTGGGTGGAACTGTATCTCTTCCATGTCAATAAGGTCTGCTCCAACATTCCATGCAAGTGCAAATCCATCCCCATTCTTTTGGGTAGTGTTTGAGGTTACAGGGAACAATTGACCGGATCCTCCAGTAGCAAGAACAACAGCTTTTGCTTGGAAATAGATGATGTCATTGTTCTTGAGGTCAAGTCCAACTGCACCGATCACTTTTGAGAGGATGTTGTTTGAGTCATCCTTGATAAGTGCTGTAATCATCACTTCATCAATGGTCTTGATGCCACGCTTGATGATTTCTTCCTTAAGTGCAGTCATGATTTCATGGCCGGTTCTATCTCCTTGGAAACAGGTTCTTCTATAGGTTTGACCACCAAATGGCCTTTGGTTCAATTCACCGGATTCCTGTCTGTCAAAGAGAGCGCCATACTCTTCCAAGTCATTGAGCCTGTCAGGTGATTCATTGATTAGAATGTCCACTAATTTAGGGTCATTAAGGTAGCTACCACCTTTTAAGGTGTCTTTAATATGCGCTTCTACACTATCCTCTGGGTCTACAAGTCCAAGTGCAGCATTGTATCCACCTTCAGCCATTCCAGTACAGCCTGATCTGAAAGTCAATCCTTTTGAAACAATCAATGCTTCCTTTCCTTGATTGGACACTTCAATTGCTGCTCTACAGCCTGCACCACCAGAACCTATAATCAATACATCAGTTGTGATAGTTTTAATTTCCATAATTTCCCTTCTTAGTTGTTTTTAGTAATTTGAGGAATTTTGGTCAAGGTTTTTTGCCGAAGGCAAAAAAGCTTGTCTATAATTTCCCTTCTTAGTTGTTTTTTTTTTTAATCAATTGCTAGTTTTTTAATTTAATTGCAAAAAATTTTGGTCAAGGTTTTTGACGAAGTCAAAAAGCTTGGTTAAACGTTATTTTCTTTACGATATTGTATAATATCTTCAATTGTTACAATAGGCATGTCATGCTCTTTTGAGAACTCAATTACATCTGGCATTCTTGCCATGGTTCCATTTGGCAATGTGATTTCACATAATACTCCACAAGGATTAAGGCCAGCAAGTCTCATCAAGTCGATGGTTGCTTCAGTATGACCATCTCTTTCAAGCACTCCCCCTTCTTTAGCTCTAAGTGGGAATACGTGACCTGGGTGATTCAAATCACTTGGCTTTGCATCTGGATTGGATGCAGCCTTTACGGTTTTCACTCTGTCTGCTGCAGATACGCCAGTGGTCACCCCTTCTGCTGCTTCAATTGTTATTGTAAATCCAGTACCATAAGTACTTGTATTGTTTTCTACCATTAAAGGAAGTTCTAATTCATCTGCCTTTTCAGGGGTTAAGCATAAGCATACGATTCCACTTCCTTCTCTTATGAGAAGTGCCATTTGCTCTTCAGTCAAGTGTTCTGATGAAAAGATCATGTCTCCTTCATTTTCTCTGTCTTCATCATCAGTTACAATGACTCCATTTCCTGATCTAATTGCATCCAATGCTATTTCCACTCTTTCTTGAGGACTTCCTTTTAAACTTTCTTCATGATTCATAGTAAAGCTCCTTAGTTGTTTAAATTAAAAGTTTTCTAATTCTAGTTACTAGAATCAGGGCAAAAAAAGGATATTTATTTTTAAGTAAATATAATTTTTTTAGATTTTTAGCTATTCTCTATTAATCAAACATAGAGTTATCTGGACCTATTTACTTTAAACTCATATTCTCTTCCATCCGGACTATCACCGTCGGTTTTGGACTTTCACCAAATCAACACCAATGTGCTCGTGGACTTATCATTTTAAAATAGATTTTCTTCTTAATGAATCACCACCGGTGGAGAATTTCACTCCGCCCTGAGAATTGTATATTAAAATATATTGTAAGTGGTTAAAATACTTTTTTATATATAAGCATATTTTTATTTTATTATTATTTTAACAAAGTTAATCCTGTTAATAAAAATTTTTTAATTGTTTTTTTTACAAAATTATTATAATTTTTTCATCAAAATTTAAATTGATTTAATCCAGTTAAATTATAATTAGATTGTAATTTTTATAATTTTTAATAAATAGTAAACAAAAAATCATTATTTTTTAATTTTAAAACTATTTTGTTCTTATTTTTTAAAAAAAACTTATATGCTTCCTTTTACTAATTTTATTTTATACAATATTTCTAATCTTAATTATTATTTCAAGTGTTTATCATGTATTATATTTTTATAGATGAAAGTGGTGATTTGGGAACAAAAAAATCTAGTTCCAATTATTTTGTTATGGCTGGAATAAAAGTCGATGAGCATAAAAAATTGGATAGGATAATAAGCAAGACTAGAAACTCCACAAGAAAGATTACCTTATCAAATGAAATTAAAGGGAATAACTTGCCAAAATATATTAAAATTAAAATCTTAAAAAGATTAGAAAATATAGATTACGAAGTTTTTATAATCGTGTTTGAAAAAATAAATAGGTATAAAATTTCATCTGGATACAATAATAACGAGTTATATGATGAGTTAGCTTCAGAATTGGCTAAACTAATTAATATAGATAATTCAACATCCATTTTCATTGATAAATCAAAAAATAAACATGAGGAAATAATCGATTTTAATAAGAGATTTTTAAAAAATTTGAATAATCCTAAAAAATACCCAGTGAGTTTAAAACATGTTGATTCAGCTAATTTTAAAGGATTACAAGTTGTTGATTTAATTTCTTGGGCAGTGTTTAAGAATTTTGAAAAAAATAATAATGAATTCAGTAAGTTAATAAAGAATAAAAATTTAAAAAGAGTATTTGAAGATGAGAAGAACCTACAGCCACCTAATTGACCTATATTATGGAAAGTCGCCGTTCGTCACGACAAGGACATATAGGCTAAACTTCTAAACAAGCTTTTACCTTCTATATCTTACATTAATTATTATAGCCCATTTATATTTATATCTTTCTATTGAAATGGTTTATTTGGCCCTATATTATCTAAAAATGTCTATTTGTTTACTATTTTTAATAAATAGTTTAATCATGCTTTTTTTGTATTATTGCAACATCCCCTCAAGAAGAAAAATAATTATTATATGAATGCCGCCCTATATTTTTAAATCTTATAAGCGGAATGAATTATATATTTTCAAAATAAATATATTTTTAATAATGTAAAATTAAAAGATCATAACTGATTAATATGAAGTGGAAAATTGGAAATGTTGAAATAGACAATCAGATAGCTTTGGCCCCTATGGCAGGAGTATGTGACTTCAGCTTTAGAACCATTGTAAAGTCAATGGGCTGTGGGCTGATTGAAACAGAAATGGTTTCAGACAAGGCTATTATGTACGGCAATTGGAAAACCAAGGAAATGCTGTACATGACTGACTATGAACATCCGATTTCACAGCAGATTGTCGGCTCAGATTTGGAATCTCTCACCTTTGCATCAAAGTACATCTGGGAGAATACAAATGTAGATATCATTGACATTAACATGGGATGTCCAGTAACTAAGGTGACAAACAGGTCAAAGGCAGGATGTGCATTGATGAAAGACCCAGATAAGGTAAAATCTATTGTAGAATCTATTGTAGACATTGTACCGATTCCAGTGACTGTAAAGATTAGAAGCGGTTGGGATAAGAATACAATCAATGCTGTGAAAATAGCTGAGATAGTTGAAGATGCAGGTGCATCAGCCATTACCGTTCATCCAAGAACAAAGGATCAAGGATACTCAGGAAAGGCAGATTGGTCCATTATAAAAGAAGTTAAGGAAAATGTGAACATCCCCGTTATTGGAAATGGTGATATCAAGTCTTGTTTTGATGCAAAAAGAATGCTTGATGAAACATCTTGTGATGCAGTAATGATTGGAAGGGCATCACTTGGAAATCCATGGCTTATCAGGGATTGTGTCAATTATATTGAAGATGGCACACTTCCATATGAAGTTACAATGGAAGAGAGAATGGAAACATTGAAAAAACATATAGATATGCTCATTGAAGTCAAGGGAGAGGAATTTGCAATTCCAAAAATGAGAACTCAAGCTGCCTATTATGTTAAGAAGTTGCCAAGAACAATTGAATTAAAACAGCAAATATTTAAAATGAATACAAAAGAAGATCTGTTTAATCTATTGGATAATTATGTAAAATCAATGGAAAAAGAGCAATATAAATAAAAATAGAAAGTTAAGAGTGAATACTCCCAACTAGTGAAAATGTTTTGGTCAAGGTTTTTGAGCCGAAGGCTCAAAAAGCTTGGTCTAGTAATAGACTTTAACAGCCTCATCAACATCATCATGAAGACCTAAAGCTGCAAGTGCACCTACTTTACCTTGGTCTCCTGTAACTGCAATAAGTGGAATGTCCAATTCTTCTGCAAGCTTTTCAGCAGTTTCAACATCCATCATGCCGGTTTTTGTAGCCAGTGCATATTCTCTAAGTTTTGGTGGGATTCCAATTCCTTCGAGAATAGATATTGCAGTCTTATCGGATAATGTGTCGTGCTCTAAGATTTCAATAAGTCTATTGATCAATCTTTCCTTATCTTCAGCCATTACAGCGAAGGTAAGTGCAATTGAAACACAGTTTTGAGTTTTGTGAGGATTATGTGGGAATAACTGAACGATAATATGGTCAAGATACTCAAATCCTTCCTCTTTTAATTGAAGGCCAATGTTATGCGCCATAGTCCAGGTTGCTCCAGCATCCTTAACGTCTGTGTCGTCAATTCCAATGACTAGTTTTTCGTATTTTGGAGTTACAACAGTAGCTTTTCCTTCCTTACTTCCTCCTCCAACTTCAAGGACATCCACGTATTTGACACCTTCCCCCATTCCTCTGCACATTCCAGCACCTACACCAGCACCAGCAAGGCCTCCGTGGGTTACCTTAACTTCCTTTGCCTCTTCATCAATTGCCACTTCTTCAATTCCAGCAGCGTTGATACTTGCCTTAAGGTCAATTGGCTTTTTGCCTACTTTACAAAGGTAGGTGTGCTTGTTTCCATCTCTTTTAGCGTCAATGATAAGTTCACTGCTGTGTTGGTATTGATAAAGAAGCCAGTTGGAACCGCTTGGGCATGGGTGGTATTCAATAAGTTCTACAATATCTCCATCTGCCATTGTAATGACTTTCTCATATGGAGCAATCCATGGGTCATCAAATTTTTCCTTTAACTCTTCAGGTTTTAAAATTGCCATATTATCATCTAAACTTTTGTGATGAAAGTTTAATCAAAATTTTTCCAATAATGATTAAATCAATTAAATTTTTTAAAATAGTAAAAATAGTTTAAAAGAATTGATTGAATCAAATTCTTTTAATAAATTAAATTTTCAAATTTAAATGTCTTGTAATCTGTCACACATTTTAACAGCTGCTTCAACAGCGTTTTTACCATAGCTAACTCTTCTGTGTGCATCTAATCTGGTCATTCCAGGACCGCTGATACCAAGGGAAATTGGTTTACCCCATTCTAAGGATAAGTCAGCAATTTTACGGGATGCATGTTGAGCTACGATTTGGTCGTGATCGGTTGCACCTTCAATTACAGTACCTAAAGTGATTATGCAGTCAAGGTCAATTTTACCTTCTTCGTCTGCTTCAGTTAATTTCTTGATAGCGAGTGGCATATCGAATACGCCAGGAACCATTACGATTTTTGTAATTTCACAGTCACGAACTTTAGCTTCTGCTTTTGCAAGTTCTAACATCATATGAGTAATATCATAATTAAATTCTGCAACTACTGCACCAATATTATATTTTACCATTTTTTATCCTCCACATTAAAATTTTCTTGTAATTGATTAGATTTAATTTTTTATTTTCATTTACCATTTTCATCATGAACTATTCTTGATTTAGAGCACATATGCAATGAAAGTAGCCACTGCACTGAAAACCATAATAAAAATAATAAACAATGCTGCAATTTTTACTGCGTCCATTTTAAATCTCCTTTTTTTAGATAATTAAATTTTGTAATTTTAATCTTCTAATATTTTTATATATTATTGTAATTACTTATAAATGTTTTATATTATTTAAATATTTTTTAAATTTTTCATTTTTTCATTCATAAAAATTATCAAATGGGAAATCATCAATATTCAGGATTTTCCTTTTTGAATTCAGAATAGTTGTCATACTTCAAGACATCCAGGAAGAACTTTTTCTTCTTCGGACCTAAATTATCCAAGTAGTCTTGATAATATTCAGTCTCTTTAATCTTTTCATAATCTTCCTTTATCAGATTGAAAAGAGGCTCCTTAGAATCCTCTGTAATGTCCATAAGTGCCATTCTCGGACCATTGATCTTGTAAGCTAAAAGGTCGAACTTGTAGTCTTCGTAGAACCCATTGTCCACCATTCTTCTCATAAGTTCGCAACCTGCTTCAACAGTATCCAAATAGTTTGCATCAACCACATGAGTAATTGAGGCATTGTGCTTTCTTCTGTAATAGAAATGCTTTCTGATGATTGAAATCCTTTCTGCCTTTAGATAAACGTAAAAGAAAAATGGCATGTCCTCAAAGTATATTCCCTCTGGAAAGCTTGCGTCAATTGATTTCAAAAAGCTGTTTCTATAAATCTTTTGGCAGCTGCTTACAGATAGGTCAAAGAGAAAATCCTTTGTTTTCTCAGGTGAAAACACAACATCATCAAAGCTTTCATCAAGATTATTTAAGTTAAACCAATCGTTTTCATAGACCCTTCCGGTTTCATCATCATAATTGATCATCTGATACATGGTGATATCTGTATCCTTAGCCTTTGCCTCATTATAAGCGATTTCAAAGGCATCCTCCTTAAACCAGTCATCACCATCAAGAAAAGTGACATACTCTCCTTTAGCTATTTTCATGCCCTTGTTTCTGCTTGCACCAAGGCCGATGTTTTCCTGGTCTATGACTACTATTCTGTTGTCCTCGTTTGCATAGCTATTGATGATGTCTAAGGTATCATCAGTTGATTCATCATTGATAATGATAATTTCTATATCTTTCAATGTCTGGTTCACTACACTTTCAATGGCTTTACTGATGAATTTCTCTTCATTGTATGCAGAAAGAATAACGGATATTTTTGGATCGGTCATTTAAAATCACTTTTTTTATGAACTAATATTAATTCAATGCATTGATTATTGCTTCAGCCACTTCACTAGTGCTTGCTTTTCCTCCAAGGTCTGGAGTTAAGGTTTTTCCTTCATTCAAGACTTCAAGTATTGCATCATTCAATCTTTCTTCAGCTTCATATTCCTTCAAGTAGTTTAGCATCATGCAAGCTGATAGAAGCATAGCCATTGGATTTGCAATTCCTTGGCCTGCAATGTCTGGTGCAGAACCATGAACAGGTTCAAACAATGCCCCATCCTCTCCAATGTTTCCAGATGGAATCATGCCTAATCCACCTACAAGGCCTGCTCCCTCATCTGATAGGATATCTCCAAACAAGTTTGTGGTTACAATGACTTCAAAGCTTTCAGGCCTTGTGATGAGATACATTGCAGTGGCATCTACATAGAAGTCTTCCACTTCTATCTCACCTTCATAGTCTTTAGCCACTTCGTATAGTATTTCCTTGAACAATCCATCAGTGACCTTCAAGACATTTGCCTTATGAACTCCAGTGACTTTAGACTTGTTGTTGTTTTTAGCATATTGGAAAGCGTAATCGATAATCCTTCTTTCAGCTTTTTTGGTAATGATTCTTCTAGCTATTGCCCCTTCTTCAGTATATTCCTCTTCCTTGGCAATATACATTCCTTCAGTGTTTTCCCTAACTATCATAAAGTCAAGGTTGTCAAAAAGGGCATTTGTGTTTGGATATGATTTCACTGGCCTTAGGTTTGCAAACAGGTTCAATTCCTGTCTAAGCCTTACAATTACGTCTGCTGCAGTTTCTCCTGCAGCTCCAAAAAGACATGCGTCTGCACTTTTTGCAAGCTCTATTGTTTCATCTGGCAAAGCTTCTCCATTTTTTTCAAGGCATTCGTCTCCAGCTTCACCGTAATTGAAATTAAAGTCAATATCCAATGAATTCAATACACTTATGCATGCATCCATAACTTCCTTACCAATTCCATCTCCTGGAATTACAGCAATATTATACATTTTTTAACCTCATTGATGATTAATAGTAAAAATAATAATTTTCTAAAATAGTTTTTTAAATAATTTTAAATAATTTTTTGATAATTTTTAGAACAATTTATAAGAAAATTATAATCTATTTATTCGTTCTTTTGATTCTTTAAATAATTGATCAAACCACCGGATTCAAGGATTTCAAGCATGAATGGAGGTAATTTCTTAAATTCAATTTCCTTTCCGCTTTCTGAAATTATCAATCCATTTTCCATATCCACTTCGATTTCCTCGCCATCTTCAATAAGTGCAGACACTCCAGGAGCTTCCAAAAGCGGAACTCCAACATTTGTTGCATTTCTATAAAAGATTCTTGCAAAGGATTCGGCTATTACAGCAGATATTCCACATCCTTTAATGGCTATTGGAGCATGCTCTCTGCTTGATCCGCATCCGAAGTTTGTTCCTCCAAGAATGAAGTCTCCCTCATTTACCTTTGACTTAAAGTCAGATACCAATCCTTCCATGCAATGCTCTGATAACCTTTCCTCATCAGTGTAAATCAAGTATCTTCCTGGAAGAATAATGTCTGTATCAATGTCATTTCCAAATTTCCAAACTTTTCCTTTCATATTATTCCTCCTTAGGCACAGCAATTCTTCCTTCAATAGCTGACTGTGCAGCCACTTTAGCTGAAGATAAGTAAACCTTTCCTTCTGGACTTCCCTGTCTTCCCTTAAAGTTTCTGTTGGATGTTGAAAGACTTACCTCATCAGGTCCGATAAGGCCAGTATGGCCTCCAAGGCAAGGTCCACAGCATGGTGCTGAAACAAGGGCTCCAGCTTCTACAAATATCTTGATTAATCCTTCATCCAATGCCTTAATGTAAGTTTCCTTAGAGGCAGGAATGACCAACATTCTAAGTTCATTCGCTATCTTGTTTCCTTTCAAAATCCTCGCAGCATCTCTCAAGTCTTCGATTCTTCCATTTGTGCATGAGCCGATAAAGACTTGGTCGAGTTCAACATCATCAAGCTCGCTTGCAGGCTTTACATTATCCACATTATGAGGACAAGCTATTTGCGGTTCAAGCTCGCTAACATCAATATCCATAATTTCAAGGCTTGGAGAGTCAAGGTCGCTCTTAAGGTTTGATTTTTCAATAAATGCCTTAAGTCTGTTTTTGTTTTCACCGCTTACACGGTCTTTAAGGTAATCATATGTCTTTCCATCAGGCTCGATAAGTCCTGTTTTTCCTCCCATTTCAATTGCCATATTTGATAGGACCATCCTATCTGAGATGCTCATGTTGGAGATTGTTTCCCCTGCAAATTCACATGACTTATAGGTTGCGCCATCCGCTCCAACCTGACCTATGATGTTCAAGATAACATCCTTTGCTGATGTGTTCTCTTTAAGCTTTCCTTCCACATTGAATCTGATTGTTTCAGGCACCTTGAACCATAACTGTCCGGTAGACAAGACCATTGCCATATCTGTAGAGCCGATTCCAGTTGCAAATGCACCAAGAGCTCCATATGTGCATGTATGTGAGTCTGCACCTACAATAACGGTTCCAGGTATTACATGGCCTTTTTCAGGCAAGACCTGATGACAAACCCCTTCCTTTACATCGTAGAAGTTTTCAATGTTCTGTTCCTTTACAAATTTTCTCATCAATATATGGTTATTGGCGGAATCTAGAGAATCTGCTGGAACCTGATGGTCAAAGGGAATTACAATTTTAGAGGAATCCCATACCTTTTCAGTTCCTATTTTATTGAATGATTCAACTGCGAGAGGTCCAGTCAAATCGTGCATCATAGCTATATCGATATCTGCCATGACAATGTCACCAGCTTCAGTTTCTCCTTTGCCTGAAGCTCTTGCAAATATCTTTTCAGCAATTGTTGACATATTTTCACCTCATTTAAAAAGAGTTAATGATAGTTAGTTAGCATAAACTTAATTTTGAATTATTTATCTTATATTGCATTTTAGAAATTAATTTTAGAAATCAATTATTTGTTGTATTTATACAAGTTTCCATAATTTATTAAAGTAATCTCATCCGGCACTTCCTTGATTATGTTTTTGGTGTCAAAGATGATTCCTGTTTTCATGTTTTCAGATAATCTTTCATAATCCAAGTTTTTGAATTGGTCATGGTCTGTTAATATCAAGACCAATGATGAGTCTTTAGTGGCTTCATCGAAATCAAAGTAATCCGGATTGTCAAAGTGTGGGTCATGGATAGCTATTTCATATCCTGCTGCCTTCAATCCAGTTATTATTTCAAATGCAGGGCTTTCCCTTGCATCATCGGTATTTCCCTTATATGCCACTCCAAAGACAGAGATCTTTTCTGCATCAGCATCAAGCTTGGATAGTATCTTGCCGGTGTTTTCAATTACGAATCCCGGCATGCTGTTGTTTGTATCTCTTGCCAGCTTGATTATCTTAGCGGTTTCAGGTGCCTTTGCATAAATGAAATAAGGATCAATTGCAAGACAGTGTCCACCTACACCAGGTCCTGGGCTATGGATATTCACTCTTGGGTGTTTGTTAGCCATTTCAATTACATCAAGAGCATTCACTCCGATTTCAGCACCTATCTTTGCAAGTTCATTTGCAAGTGCAATATTCACATCCCTAAAGGTGTTTTCCATACATTTGGACAATTCTGCAGTTTTCGCTTCAGTTTCAATTATTTCCCCTTCAACAAAGGTTCTGTAAACATCAGCTGCCTTACGGCTGCACTCTTCTGTTATTCCACCTACAATTCTGTTGTTGTTTACCAATTCTTCCATGATTTGTCCAGGGAGAACTCTTTCAGGGCAATGAGCAAGGAACAAATCTTCTCCAATTGCAAATCCTTCATTTTCAAAGATTGGCTTTATTATTTCATCAGTGGACATAGGAGCTATTGTAGATTCAATGATAACAACGTTTCCCTTTTTCAAAACAGGCAAGATGGATTGGCATGCGGAAATCACATAGCTTAAGTCACAACTCAAGTCCTCTTTCACATAAGGTGTAGGGACTGTTATGATAAATGTGTCCGCCTCTTCCGGCTTCAATGAAGCGTGGTAGTGTCCTTTTTCAACAGCATTACTAATGGCTTCTGTAATTCCAGGCTCTTCAATATGAGCTATTCCTTGGTTTAACTTATCTACAATTTCCTCATTCACATCTACTCCAAGGACTTCACAGCCATTTTTAGCAAACAATGCGGCTGTTGGCAATCCAATGTAACCTTGACCTACAATACAAATTTTCATAAATATCGCCCTGATAATCTTCTTTGCAATTGATTAAAATTATTATAAATTTTTTTTTAAAATTATTTTTTTAAAATTATTTCTTAAGTTATTTTAAAATTTTTAAGTTATTATTTTTTAAAATATTAACAGTTTATACGATTTTATTTATGATTTTTATTTAATATAAATATTTTATTTAATCGCTATTTTATTTTATAGAATATATTTATATTTTATAAAACTAAAAATTATATTATGATGTTTTAATTAATGCTTTAAAATTAATGCTTTAACCAATATTTTATGTAACTTTAAAGTTTAATTAATTTTTAATTTAATTTGAGGAATTTTATGAAAATAATGATAACTGGTGCCTATGGAATGTTAGGTTCTGATTTAAGAGAGGTTTTAAAAAACTTTGAATTGATCTGTACCGGTTCTAAGGATTTGGACATAAGCGATGAAGAGAAAGTGATGGAGTTTATCAGTGAGAAATCACCTGATTTAGTCATAAATGCTGCAGCTTATACTGCTGTCGATGATTGTGAAACCCATTATGATGAGGCATATGCTGTAAATGCATTAGGCCCTAAAAATTTAGCCATCGCTTGCAAAAGCATTGATGTTCCTTTAGTACATATCAGCACAGATTATGTCTTTGATGGAAGCAAAAGAACTCCTCTTGTTGAAACCGATAACTTAGGTCCTCAAAGCGCTTATGGAAAAACAAAATTGGAAGGGGAGAAATTAATCCAGGAAAACACTGACAAGTATTTCATTCTTCGTACTGCATGGCTATATGGCCTTCATGGAAACAATTTCGTAAAGACCATGTTGGGCCTTGCAGAAACTCATGATGAGATCACTGTAGTGAATGATCAGATAGGATCTCCAACATATTCCTTGGATTTGGCTGTAGCAATCACAAATCTATTGCATAGTGACAAGTACGGCATTTACCATGTGACAAATGAAGGGGAATGTTCCTGGTATGAATTTGCAAAACTGATATTCGAATTGTCCGATGTTGACGTTAATGTCATTCCAGTAAGCACTGAGGAATTCCCAAGGCCTGCTCCAAGACCTCATTATTCAGTTTTGGACAATAAAAAGTGGAATGCGTCAGGTTTTGTTGCAATGAGAGATTATAAAGAGGCTTTAGGCGCATACTTATCATTGTATAATTTTTTCAAGAGACTTAGAAAGATTTGATTATTTTAAAGAAATTAAAAAATAAACTAAAAAAAGAAATTAAAATAAATCTAAATTAGTTTACATGTTTCATAATAAGATTACTGCAAAATAATTTACAAATAATTTTACAAAAAATATTACAAAATTATATTACAAAATAATTTCTATAAGTGGGTGATTATATGAAAGGAATCGTATTGGCTGGTGGTGCTGGAACAAGATTGTACCCAATTACAAAAGCTGTTTCCAAACAGCTATTGCCTTTATATGATAAACCAATGATCTATTATCCAATATCAGTTTTGATGTTAGCTAACATTAAGGATATTCTCATCATTTCAACTCCAAGAGACTTGCCTATGTATAAGGAATTGTTAGGTGACGGGTCTGATTTGGGAATGTCCTTCTCTTATGCTGAACAGGAAAATCCTAATGGCTTGGCTGAAGCATTCATAATCGGTGAGGAATTCATCGGCGATGACAAGGTTGCCCTTATCTTGGGAGACAATGTATTCCATGGACACAGATTCACTGAAATATTGGAAAGGGCATATAACCTTGAAGAAGGAGCAGTGATTTTTGGATACTATACAAACAAGCCGGAAGCATTCGGTGTTGTTGAGTTTGATAAGGACTGGAATGTATTGTCAATTGAAGAAAAGCCAGAGCATCCTAAATCCAATTATGTGGTTCCTGGACTTTATTTCTATGACAATGATGTAATTGAAATAGCTAAGAATGTAAAGCCATCTGATAGGGGTGAGCTTGAAATCACTTCAGTGAATGAAGAGTACCTTAAATGCGGCAAGCTTAAAGTTGAGTTGCTCGGTAGAGGAATGGCTTGGCTTGATACAGGAACTCATGACGGTTTGCTTGAAGCAAGTAACTTCATTGAGACCGTTCAAAGAAGACAAAGTTTGTATATTGCTTGTTTAGAAGAGATAGCTTATTTGAAAGGTTATATCAACAAAGAGGACTTATTGAGATTGGCAAAGCCTCTTGAAAAGACAGAATATGGCCAATATTTAATTGAATTGGCTGATAGAAAACTCTAGGAGTGTAAAAATGGGTAAATTCAAGATTACAAAAAGTGAAATTGAAGGAGTCTTCACTGTTGAGCCAACAGTTTTTGGTGATGAGAGAGGATACTTTATGGAAACCTATAATGAAAACGATTTCAAGGAGGAAGGAATCGACTTGACCTTTGTCCAGGACAATCAATCAAAATCATCAAAAGGAGTTTTAAGAGGGCTTCATTTTCAATACACTCAACCTCAAGGAAAATTGGTTCGTGTAATAAGAGGTGAGGTTTTTGATGTAGCTGTTGACCTAAGGAAAAATTCTGAAACCTATGGAAAATGGGTTGGAGAGATTCTTTCTGAAGAGAATAAGAAACAGCTTTTTGTTCCAAAAGGATTTGCTCATGGATTTTTGGTCTTATCTGATGAAGCGGAATTCGTTTACAAATGCACTGATTTCTATAATGGCGAGGATGAAGGAGGAATCATTTGGAATGATCCGGATATAGCTATTGATTGGCCATTGGAAGGAATCGGTGAGGAAAACATCCTTTTATCGGATAAGGATAAGTTATGGAAACCAATGAAGGAAACTGAAAC
>NZ_JAEDCO010000031.1 GCF_016294135.1 Methanobrevibacter ruminantium | reverse complement strand
AGATAATCCATAAACTTCATCTTTACTTTTTTATTAACTCTCTCTTTACTTTTTTTATTAACTCTCTTTACTTTTTTTATTAACTCTCTTTACTTTTTTTATTAACAGATTAAACATTATTCTGTTTTTTTAATAGATTCATATCGATTTTTTAAACAAATCACTTATAAATGATTTATCGATTACGAATATTTATCATAACGTGGCAAAATAA
This sequence comes from Methanobrevibacter ruminantium, assembly GCF_016294135.1. Classification (NCBI taxonomy): domain Archaea; kingdom Methanobacteriati; phylum Methanobacteriota; class Methanobacteria; order Methanobacteriales; family Methanobacteriaceae; genus Methanobrevibacter; species Methanobrevibacter ruminantium. The sequence goes on along the minus strand of NZ_JAEDCO010000031.1, from coordinate 19,192 downwards.
ATATCCTTTCTTTTTTTATCTTAAAACTCAATTTAATCAAAGATTAATTTAAAAATTATGTACGATAGTAGATAAAAATGAATAAGTTTAATTAATAAAAAGCATATATTAAATATCAATCTGGGTAATTTTTGAAAAATAATTATAAGGTAAAAAGGGACGATTAAAATGACTGAGGTAAAAGCGGGAGTAGAATATAAGATTAATATAGATGGAAATTCTTTTCTATTGGATCAAAAGAAATTCAATCTGTTGGTTTATATAAATGAAAGCGAATCAATTACAGATGCTGCTAAGCGTTCTAAAATTTCCTACAGAACTGCTTTAAACTATATCGACAAGATAGAATCAACATTGGACATAGCTATTGTAAACACTAAAAAAGGAGGAAGCGGTGGTGGAGGCAGCACCACTCTTACCGAAGAGGGCTTGCAGATTCTAAAGGAATGCAAAAAGATCAATGCAATCATGGAACTTCACAGCGAAACAAATGAGATTGAAGCGGAGATTCTTGAAGTTGACAAAACAAAAGGAGTTATGAAAATTCAAATGAATGAATTGGTCATAACTATCCCATTGAAAAAGGAATATAAAGTTGGAGATAAGATTCTCGCTTTAATAAGCTATGACAATATCTTCATTATGTTGGAGCCTCAAGCATCCAGCATCAGAAACATCTTCAAGGGAAAAGTCACTGAAATGAGACTTCAAGATGAGATGGTTCGTGTAAGAATTGACATTGGTGGAGTGGACATCTTCTCAGACATCACCTTATCTGCTGGTAAGGACCTTGATTTAAGTTTGGGAAAAGAAGTTTACATTGGATTTAAGGCATTGTCAATAGCTACCTTAAAATTATAATTCATTTTAATGAAAAATATTTTTAAGGATTTAGCATAGTTTTATATAGATTAAATAAAATAAGATTATTTACAGATTTATTCATGGTGATATTATTTTAAAGATTATAGTTGATGAGGACAAATGCACTGCATGCGGAAATTGTAAAGAGATTTGTCCTAAAGGAGGATATATTTGGACTATTGATACTGTTGCACATGTATCAAACCTGGATTATTGTCATGTTTGTACATTATGTGCAATGAAATGCGGTCCAGATGCAATTAAAATTATGAGAAATGCACCAGACGAGTAAATAATTAATCGTTATTTTAATTTAAATATAGTTTAAAATTTTAGCATAAATTGTTTACTATGTTTACTATATGATACTTAAGAATTAATCAGTGAGTGATTCAATGACTAGAATAGCTAAAGTTTCAAGAAAGACATCTGAAACAGATATTGAAATAGAATTAAATATTGATGGAACTGGAAAATATGATATTGACACCGGCGTCAATTTCTTCAACCACATGTTGGAATCCTTTTCCAAACACAGCTTTATGGATTTAAAGATAAAGGCAATTGGTGATATTGAAATCGATGATCACCACACTGTAGAAGATGTTGGCATATTGTTAGGTGAAGCTTTCACAGAAGCGATTGGCGACAAGAAAGGAATCAGAAGAATGGGTCACGCTATTGTACCTATGGATGATTCAGTTGCAACTGTTGCAATAGACATCAGCGGCCGCAGCTACTGCAATATGGGCTTGGATTTCAAGCATGACAAGATTGGTGACTTAAGCAGTGATGTTGTAGTTCACTTCTTTGAATCCTTCGCTTCCAGTGGTAAGATCAATGTCTATGGAACCTGTAAAGGTGCAAATGATCACCACAAGGCAGAAGCTCTTTTCAAGGCATTTGCAAAATCATTGTATGATGGCTGTAAAATTGAGCATGATGAAATTTTAAGTACAAAAGGCGTTCTTTAAGTTAAAACTTATAGAACCTTATTCTTTCTTTTTTTTAATTATTTATTATCACTTATAAATTATTTTTAAATTATTTATAATTATTTACAAATTTTTACAATTATTTTTTTAAACTGTTTTAACTTTTTTTTAATAAAAACTCAAAAACAATATGTTAGTATTTTAACGAATTAAATATTCCGGCAGGAAATTTTAAAATTGAGTTAAAATAAAAGAAAAAAAGTAAATTTTGATTTTGATTTGAGATTTGATTTTTTGATTTGATTTGAATTTGTTTTAAAAAAGAAAAAAGAAAAATAAGTAGCTAAAGAGCTACTTAAATCCTCGACACTTATTCTGGTTTGCTGATTAAATCAACTTTGCAACCAACGTTACCTTCTTTCATGTGAGGGGTTCTTAATACAGTGTCGTTGGATTTTTCAATTTCTCTTGCTTCATCTGCTAATGCAGCTGCACATGCAGCCATTTCATGAGCAGCAGCTACTAAAGGAATGAAGTTTTCGAAACCTTTGGTCATGAAACAACCTTTCATGTCTAAACCTGCTACAGCGCCAGCCATTTCGTATGCAGCAATAGCTTTTGCTTTTGCGTATGGGTTTTGGAATTTAGCAGCTTCTACAGCTTTTTCAGCAGTTACAATGAGTTTAGGTAATTCGATTTCGTTACCTGCTTCAACAGCTTCGATTACACCGTCAATGGTTTTTTGTACTAATCTTAAAGCACCGGTTTCTGCTAATACCTTAATGATGTCAGCGTTGAAAATAGCCATTTCAGTTGGGTCTAACCATTCTCTTTTTGCACCGATCATTGGGTCTGCCATTACAATAATGTAACCTAAACCTTGTTCGTCCATTTCATCTTTCTTACCTTTACCAGGAGCGTCACCGATGATAATAGCAGGAATATCTTCTGCAGATAATAATTCTCTTGCTCTAGCTGGACCAGGTGCTGCTGGGTTTGGGCTAATGAAAATACAGAAGTCAGGGTCGAATTGTTTGAATTTAGGTACAACGTCTTCGACTTGTTCAGGGTTCATTTTTGCTCCAGATCCAAATACTCTTACGTCGATGTTTGGTCTGTCTGCTCTTTCGTCTAATAATAAATCTAATATTGGTGAAGTACCAATATTACCACTTCTTAATATAGCGATTTTAACTACCATAATATCACAAGTATATTTATATTATTTACTTATTATAAAGTTAATGTAAAAAATCAAAACAAAACATTTATATAATAGAATATGAGTTTTGTGAATTTACTGAAAAATCAATGAAAAATAAAGGGCAAATAAGGATTATTTTTAAGAAAAAAGAATGATTAAGGATTTTAAAGAAATTGAAAGATTTAAGTGAAAATCTAAAAGAATTTAGGTTAAAATTTTATGAAAAAATTGATTATTTCTCTAAGTAATTATCTAGCTTGTATCCGAAAGCCTTATTGTAAAACTGAATGATGAAACCAACTGTAATAGCTGAAAAAATGGTTCCTTCACGAACCCCCTCAAGGTGGCCTATGAATACCAATGCCAAAATGACACCTATGCTTACAACTGTAACATCGAAAAATGGCTTGACCTTACCCCAATCCTTGTTAAGCACTTCACCTATTGCCACTACAGCACCGTCTCCAGGGAGCATTGTAATGTCTGACTTTACTTCAATGACAAGCCCGAATGCAAGAACAAGACAGCTTACTATAAGCAAGATCCATTGACTTATATACATTGTTGGATTGATGAAATCAATAAAACTTAAGTTAAAGTCAATCATATAGCCAAATAGAATGCATACAAGCATTTGGGCTATTTGCGATAGTGTTATTTTTCTTAAAAGAACCATTTGGAATATGACAAGCAACGCATTGAAAACTATGGTGAATTCTCCTACAGTCCAAGGAAAAGCAACAGCTAGAACAGCAGGAATGCATGATATAGGAGGAGTGCCTAAAGTGGACTTAAGGGATAATGCAATGCCTAAAGACATTATAGTCACCCCGAGAATAAGTAAAATGTATCTGATGATTAATTTTTTATCCATTCTAAAACCTTTCCTATCAATTGAAAAAAAATAGTATTCCATTTTAAATTTAAAGGGATTATGATATTTAAAATTTTTTGATGAGGAGTTTAAGTATTGATTTGGTTTTGATTTTTAAAATATTTAAATGATAAGAGATAAAAAATAATTAAAAACAGACTAAAGTTTTTAGGTGAATGAGTTGAAAAAAGTTAAGATTACAGTCATGAAGAAAGTAAGGCATGATGACTTGATTGAAAAGTATGAAAATCCATTGGAACATGAATGCGATGTTGAATGTGGAGATGTCTTCATAGCTAATGGTTGGGAAAAGCCAGAAGATTTCTGCCCTAGTGCATGGGAAGTATTATCCCCATTTGTAATGGCTTTGGCTAATGGAGCAGAAGACCTTTACGATGGTTGGATGAAGAATAAGAAATCAGCAATGATCTCATGCAACGATGGATTCCGTCCTGTAAGTTTTTTGATTGAAACCATGGATGAGGATGCTGATTAAAAAAAGAAATTGAAAAATAAAAAAATTAGAAGAAAAGTGAAAGATAAAATCATCTGTATACTTTTCTACTGTTCCAAATTTGCTTAGTGGATTTAAATCCGCTTCTTTTGAATGATTTTTCATCAAAATCATTTATCAAATCCACTACCCTTTCAATAGCTATCTCACTATTTTTTACAAGATCTGATTCCTTTTGGTCTGGTAGATTCTCAAATGCCTCAGAAATTTCTTCTATTTTTACGATTGGTATGTTAAGTTCCTTAGCCAAATCCACACTTCCATGAGTTTTATGGAATCCTTCTATTTTTAATGATGGAATATTGAATACTCCTGCTTCAATGGTCATTCCCATACCTGCAGCATATATCAAATGTGATGCCGCATTCATGAAGCTTAACATATCAACATATTGAGGCAAAACCTTGATGTTTGGTGACAAGACCAATTCCTTAACCATATTCCTATCAAATCTGTAAGGTGCAATCAAGGCTTTTAGATTAAGCTCTTCAACAGCCCTAATCAATGGCTCAATATCATCATCCTTCAAATCTCCACCAAGAACAACAAGGACAAATTCCTTCATCCCATATTCTCCGTAGATTTCATCCTTATCGATTAAATTGTTTTCTTTTATATAGTCATCAACATATTTCGCCATAGGATAACCGTTGATATTGACAACATTATTAAGCTTATAGTTCTTCTCCAGATACTCCTCATATCCCTTGGAAGGAACTGTTACAAGATTCGCTTGTGAAATGACTTCAATAGGATTGTAGATATCCTGCTCAATATGCAAAACCGGAATTTGCAAGATAATTGCAGCTACAATGGCTTTTCTAACATCCCCTGCATTCCCTGCAGTGATCAATAAACCAATGCCCCCTCCCTTAAGTGCATTGAATGCCTTTAGGATATCCTTTGAAATGAGATATGCCAATTTTCCAAGAGAATTCTTTTTCCCTCTTCTGCCTTCTCCAATAGAATATGTTTCATCACAATAAGGTTCAAGGAAATCCCTTGAAGATTCTCCATGATAAAGCCCGATTATCTTATTGATCTTGAAGCTTAATTCACCTTCATTCTCCATCTCCCTTAACTTTTCAATGATTGGAATGATTGTTTTGGATGGAGTGATCTCTCCTGCAATAGCTATATTTTTAGATTTCATGATTTGCACCCCTTAGGAAATGGATGATGAGGAAAATGCCAATCAAATAGAATAGCCATACAACAATATCAGTTGGGCCTGTCTCTATCCAGATGATTGTTTGTGCAAGCAAAATTCCGTAAAATGCTGTAAAGATCTCTTTCTTGTAATTCTGTATGCTGTGTAATGTCTTTAGGATAAGGCCTAATAAAAACATTTGCAGAATCATTCCCACAATACCAAAATCAAGCAATGCAGGGCCGAAAATTGTAGATGTTATGGAATGAACCTGTCCTAATGTAGCCTGGCCAACCAAAACTCTTGCATCTGAATGTGTAAAGAATCCTGTCAATGTTGTGTAGAATAGATTGCCCATAGTGGCACATTGATTCTCGATGGCTTTTGAGAGTATATTCAATGTAAATGCTGCCCTATAAGACACCAATTCAATTGGATTTAAAGACCAGTGCTGCCAGGTGATGGCTTGAACTGCAATGAATCCAACTGCCAAAAGCACCACTGCAATAGCTAAGATAGCTAAAATAATGTATTTCACATCAATATCCCTTGTATAGTACAAGGTTATGAGTGCAGATAGCATGATTGCAATAGGAGTGGTCCTATATCCAGTTAGGGCAAACAAGACCAAGCCGATGAGCAATAATAGATAATGTGATTTTCTATTGTATTTTGCAAGCAGAACATTTATGGATGGCAGGAAAATAATGTAGGATACAAGCCAAATTTTTGTTGCAGCCTTCGCCTTTAATGTAGCAGAGAAAAGTGGTATGCCACCTAATAAAGCGATGTTTATAACCTGCAGCAAAATGCCTAATAAAACCAGTGCTACAATAATCAATTCATTTTTTGAATATGAATCAAATAATGATAATTTCTCAGTGCTGAAAATTTTTTTAGGGGTTGAATCCACATCGATTTTAAAGCTTTTACTTAAGATGTAGTTAGATGCAAAAGCGCTAAAAATAAAGAACAAGAGCCCTAATCCAATATAAAGATACAAATCTAAATTGGGAGAAGGCAATTCCTGGTAGAAATACCACATAGGCATAGCTATGATGAGGAACAATATTGCCATCACTACAACTATCAGTGGATTGAATAGATCAAAATTTCCGTTTTTAAAATTAAAGTTCATAAAAACCCCTTATATAAGCGTTATTTTAGAGTTTGTTGAAACTATTATATAAGTTTATTAAATGGGAAATTAATTAAGAAATTTTTAAATCAAGCTTAAGGATTTTGAATGTCATTGAAATCATCTTACTCAAAAAAAATTGGAAAAATTTTTCCATTGAACAGGAAAAAAGTGTATCGAAAAATATTTTGTGAAAATAAAAAGTATACAAGATATTGAAAAAAAGATGTTTTTTTTAGAAAATAATTTTAAAACTATAAAACAAATGTTCCAATAGATAAAAAAATCGCCAAGTAATACAAAAATCATGAAATTTTGATAAGGATCTTGAAAAAAATTGAAAAATTTATGAAAATTTCGTGATAATATCATTTTTGAGTGGAAAAAATCCTCAAAATAGATGTTATTACAAAAGATTTGAAATGATGATGAAAATAAATTAACATGATTATGTTTTGATAATGACATTTGAAAAATATTTGAAAAATTGCAAAAAAATTTACACTTGAAACTTACGTCAAGGAATTTCTGGCCCTAAAATTGGCAAAAAATGATAATAACAGGTTAACTCATTATACAGTTGAAATTTATGTCTAAGAGTTACAATGAAAATATGTGAAAAAATGCAACTCAATAGATCAAAAATGAATATGAATTGAAGATAACATGACATTGAAAAGTAGATGCAATATTTATAATAAAAAGAGAAATAAAAAGAGAATAAAAAAATAATGAAAAGATAATGAAAAAAGAATAATAAAAAGTAATATAAGTTAAAAATAGAAAAAAGTTTGGTCAAGGTTTTTGACGAGTCAAAAAGCTTGAATTAATCATCTTGTTTTTCAGCTTCCAAGACATAAGTTTCCTTTGGCTTGCTGTCAATTTGCAAGTCACTGTCATCAGGTTGTCTGTTTAAGAGACGGTCAATGAAGCTTCTGTTTTTATATCTGTCGATTAAAAGCCTATCAGCAGTTAACAATTGGTCTTTATAAGCGATTTCTTTAAGGCTGTCCTGAAGCTGCTGGTTAACATTATGCAACTCCTTGTCCTTTTCTAAAACAAGTTCATCATGTCTTTTCCTCTCTTCAAGGAGATTTTCCTCAGCCTTTTGCATCGCTAAATCTGACTTAGCCCTTTCAAGCCTAATCTCTTCATTAGCCTGTTTGATAAGCTGATCTTTTTCATCAATAATTTCATAGCATTTTGCAATGGCAGATTTGTTTTCTTCAACCAGGTCCATGATTTCCTTATTCTTATCTGAAATCTCCTGATTCCTTTGTTCTATAATTTCATTTATGGAAGAATCCGCTTCACTGCGTGATTGCTTCAAGTCTGAAATGGTATTTTTATTATCGTCAATTTTTGCTTTAAGATCATCGATCTCATTTAGGTAAGATTCATATTCACTTATCCTAAGAATCATTACTTTCTCCCCACCTTCAAAATTATCTTTTTTTGATAGGTCGATACGATAAGTGAAACTGTTTCCTCTCTTATATTGTTTGACTTCCTTTTCTAACATAAAATACCTTCGTATTGAAAAAATTGATATTATCAAAGAAATTTTTTTTAAATTGATAATATAATCATAAAATAAAAAATTATCAACATTATTATATATGTTAGCTCATTGCATATAAACTTAATTTAAAAAACTATAAAAAAAATAAATTTGTAACTCAAAAAATTGAAAAAAATTATAAAAAAATGATGAGGAGTCATAATGATATTACATCAATAGTTTAGCTGTGATAATTTGAGTTATCACTTTTTTGAGAAAATCTGAAAATTTGAAAAAAGGTGAAAAAAATAGCGGGTGCCATTTCAAGTGTAAAATTTGAGTTACAAAATGTGAAATGAAATTTTCAAAAAATCTGCAGAAACCCAAATGATATTATCATGAAGATTTATTGAAAAAATTGAAGATCCCAGCCATAATTTAAAAATTTAGAAAAAGTAGTAAAAAATACTGAATCCATATACATAAATGTACAAAAATATAGCATGTAATAACATTGAGTTAACGTTGTATCTACAAAAAGTTACAAAAGGCATTGAAAAAATTGATATAAAAAATAGTTTAAAATAATTATTTTAAAAAAATAAAGATTAATTATAGTTATTTAAAAAAATAGCTAAAAAAACTCAAGTTTCAAAATAAAATAATAAATTTAAATAGATTTTCAAATTTGAAAATTGAAAAGGAAAAAATCCTCATTGATCATAAAGTAATACTTTTTTATGAGAAAAATTTTATGAAAAATTCAAAAATTTTGTATATTGTAAAAAAATTTAAGAAAAAATCGTATACATTATACTAAAATAAATTTTAAAAAAAGTTCATGGAAATAAAAAATAGAAATAGAAATAATAATATTAAAAAGTTAAAGAAAAAATAAAATTTCAGTCCAACTCTGCTATGTTCTTAGTGAAATTATATGCAAAGTTAGGACATGAACAAGCGTGAATGTGAATGTAATTGGCTAAAGTGTTTCCAATGCTGACTCCATCCATATTATTCAATACACCTCTTCCTCTGAGTACATCAAAAACAAGCTCATCAGTTCTGTCAATGTTGAGTTTGGTGTAATGGAATTCATGTGCACGGAAAATATCTCCTTTTTCAGATATGAGATTATCCTTATTTGATCTTGCTACAACATAATTCAATCCTTGAACTCTAGGAGTCATTTCTGCACTGTATGGGATTGCATTAACCATTCCTAAGCCGTCAATAGACTCTGATAAATAAATCAATCCACCGCATTCACCATATATTGGCCTATGTTCCTTATGGAACTTATTGATGGATTTTAGCATGGATTCATTCTCAGACAATTCCTTCTTGAACACTTCAGGGTAGCCTCCACCAATGTAAAGGGCATCAACATCTGGAATTTCCTCATCCTTATATGGGCTGAATGGAACTATCTTAGCCCCATTTTCCTCAAGGGATTCCAATGTTTCCTTATAATAGAAAGTGAAGATTTCATCAATAGCTACACCAATCTTAATAGGTGCATTATTGCCTGTTTTCCACAGCTCTCCAGGTTTGGAGCCATTGGTGACCTCAAGATTAATGGCCTCATTATGCTCCCTATTGAATTCATCCTCATGAATGGATAAATCTACACGATGGCCTTGATTATAATCATCTTCCATAGATTCAATGGACTTATTCATATTGTCTTTTACAGCAGATTTGCTGGATGTTTTCATAATATCCTTTAGAGCATCCAGGTCTATATATTCCTCAGCAATATGCCCCCAAAGTTCAATATTCCTATTGATCTTTTCCTTTTCAAGAGCTGGAACCAAACCAAGATGCCTTTCTTCCACTGCAATCTCTTCATTTCTTGGAATGCCTCCTATGACTGGAACATTTGCTAACTTTTCAACAGACTCCTTTGCCTTTAGGAAATGCCTTTGGCCTTTGACCTTATTCAAGATAACTCCTTCTATACGTACATCAGGGTCAAGAGCCTTGAATCCTAACACAACAGCAGCCGCACTTTTCACCAAGCTTCTTGAATCCATAAGAAGTACTACAGGAGCATCTAAAGCCTTTGCAATTGAGGCAGTGTTACCTATATCACTGATAGGACTGATACCTTCATATAGGCCTCTTACACCTTCAATAATTCCCATATTGGACTTGGATATCTTGAGTGCCCTTTCAAATGAATTGATTATTTGAAACTCATCCATGAAAAATGAATCCAAGTTCCTTGATACATTGCCTGTAGCAATTGTATGGTAAGAAGGGTCAATAAAATCAGGGCCAACCTTAAATGGTTGAACATTTTCATCTTGAAGTGCTTTCATGATTCCTGTAGAAATAGTTGTTTTTCCAACAGCACTTCCAGTTCCAGCTAGTACGACTTTCATAATATTAAATTAGCATATATTTTATATATAATTTTCTTATCCCTAGAATGAATTGTTTTAAATCTTAATTGATTTTTGATAAAAATAATAAAAATTAGGGATTTTTTAAAAAAAGTGATAATTAAAAAAAACCGATAAGTTGCATTGTTAAAATTTATTAATATAAATAAAGATAATAATTATAGATATTAATAATCAGAAGATTTATAAAAAAGCATCTTTATAAAAATTATAAAATAGAATAATTTTTTTAATAAAATTTCAGCACTTAAAAATAAAAATAAGAGGGAAATTATGTCTACATTAGAAAAAATGCAGGTTTTGGCAGATAATGCACAATATGATCTGTGCGATTATGTCAGCCATAGCAAGAGCTCACAGGTGAATCTCCCTGGGATTTATCATGCCACTGGACATAATGGATGCAAGATACCCCTCTTTAAGACATTGATGACAAACAAGTGCAAAAACGACTGCAAATATTGCATAAACCAAAGCAAACGCAATTTCACCCGTCTTGAATTAAGTCCTGAAGAGCTTTCAAGAGCATTCCTTCATTACTACAACAACGGTTATGTAAATGGTCTATTTTTAAGTTCCGGAATTGGAGATACAATAGACAACACGATGGAAAAGACCATAGAGACTGCAAGGATACTAAGAAAGGACTATGGATATGATGATTACATACATCTTAAAATCATTCCTGGTGCATCAAAGGATTCCATCAAAAGGGCAATGAGTTTGGCAAATAGGGTAAGCCTAAACATTGAAGCCGCTACAAAAGATGGCCTTAATGAAATCACAAGCACAAAGGATTACAACAAGGATATTCTAAAAAGGCTTGATTGGATGAATGAAATAGCTAGAAAGAATCCAAGCTTTGCAAAATCCGGCCATACCACACAATTGATTGTAGGTGCAAATGATGAAACAGACCTTGAAATCCTTAAAAGAATGGAAAGCCTGTATAAGAAAGTGGACTTGAGACGTAGCTACTTCAGTGCATTTTCACCTGTAGAAGGAACAGAATTTGAGAAAAAGGAATCCTGCAATACAGATAGAACTGCAAAACTCTATCATGCTGATGCCTTGATAAGCGATTATAAGTTTGATGTGAAGGAACTTGTATTTGATGAGAATGACAAATTATCCTTAAAGGAAGATCCGAAGATATTGGCTGCAAGGGAAATGGACATTTTCCCTGTAGAAATTAACTACGCTTCCTATAAAAAACTTATACGAGTGCCAGGAATCGGCCCTAAATCTGCAAGGAAAATTATGGCAATACGCAAAAACAAACCATTCAAGAAACTGGAAGAGCTTCAAAGAATTGGGGTTGTTGTAAAAAGAGCTGAACCATACATTAAATTGGATGGTAACTACCAGTCAGCTTTAGACAATTATTAAGAATACTAAAAATAATAAATACTAAAAAATAAAAAATTAAGAGTATACATTATACTTATTATAGATATTAACTTATTAAATCAAAAAAGGATAGGGAAAAATGAATGCAATAAACATTGATGTTGTGAAGGAAGAATTGAAGATTCCTGATAAGATCAGAATCTTTGATACAACCTTAAGGGATGGGGAACAGGCTCCAGGCATCGCTTTAACAGTAGATGAGAAAATTAAGATAGCTCAAAAGCTGGATGAGCTTGGAGTGGACACCATAGAAATGGGTTTTCCAACTGTATCAGAAGGTGAAAGAAAGGCTGCTAAAAGAATGGTGGAATTAGGATTCAAATCCAATTTATGCGGTCTTGCAAGAGTATTGAAAAAGGATATCGATGCAGTGATCGACTCTGACTTATCATATGCACATTTGTTTATTGGAACTTCCCCACTTCATAGAGACTATAAATTGAAAAAGTCAAAAGAGGAAATATTGAATCAAGCTATTGAAGCGGTTGAATATGCTAAGGACCATGGCCTTACTGTGGAATTTTCAGCAGAAGACGCTACAAGAACAGAACTTAATTACCTAATAGAATTCTACAAAGGTGTTGAAGGTGCAGGAGCAGACATAATAAATGTGCCCGACACTGTAGGAATTCTAGTTCCATCCACTACAAGAGATTTGATAAGGATTTTAAGAAAGAAAATCAATGTTCCGATAAGCCTTCATTTCCACAATGACTTTGGACTTGCAGTATCAAATTCAATCATTGGTATTGAAGAAGGTGCAAATCAGGCTCATTGTACAATTAACGGTATCGGTGAGAGAGCTGGAAACACCTCTCTAGAGGAACTTGTAGTGAGCTTAAAGATTGCTTATGAAGCAAATATCGGTGTGGATACAACTAAACTCTATGACACTTCCAATTTCATAGGATCCATTACAGGTATAAAGATGCCTCCTACAAAACCTATAGTTGGGGAAAATGCATTCGCTCATGAATCAGGCATCCATGTAGATGGAATATTGAAAAACAGTTCCACATATGAACCTATTCCCCCTGAACTTGTAGGTCACAAAAGAAGAATTGCCCTTGGAAAGCATACCGGCCATGCTGGAATAAAGTCCAAATTGGAAGAGTTCAATATAGAGGTAAGTCCTAAGCAATTCGAAAACATTTACAATCAAGTGAAAACACTTGGCGATAAAGGTAAATGCATTACAGATGAGGACTTGAAATCAATTGCAATTACAGAATTGAGTACAAGTGGCAAAGAGTACATCAAGCTACTTGGAATGAGTGTAATGACTGGGGAATCTGTATCTGCAACAGCAACTGTAAGGCTTTCAATTGAAGGAAAAGTCATTGAAACCTCTCAGATTGGAGTGGGTCCAGTTGATGCTGCTATCGGTGCAATCAAGTCACTTGTAAAGGAAACCGTTGACATTAACCTTGAAGAGTACAGACTTGAGGCTGTAAGCGGTGGTACCGATGCATTGGCAGAAACCTTTGTAGTGATTTCAGACAAGGAGGGCCATAGGGCAACAGGAAGAGCTACAAGAGAGGACGTAATCATCTCAAGTGTAGTTGCGGTAATCAACTCAATCAACAGATTATTGGCTATTGAGAAAAATAGCTAAACTTTTTTTTAATTTTAAAAATTTTCTTTTTTTATCACAAAAAATTTTTTTCTAATTCTATCTTTTATTTTTTTTCAAGGATAAAATAATTAAAAAAAATTATTAAATTTTAACTTATATTGTTGCGAGAGCCATGGTCAAAATATTCCTCAAACCTGGGGCTAATCCTAATACAAATACTGTTAATTTTAATAGATTTTTTATAGTTAAGTCATCGAAATATTGATCGATTATGTATAAGACTGCAACGATTACTATAATTTTCATAGGAAATAAAGTAAGATATGTATCGAATAACTGATTTAGAGCATTTGGTAAAACATGCTGTTCTGAATAATTGAAGTATTCTACAGCAACATATGTTGTTGATGCATCGAACAAATGTGCTAGCACAATTGAAAAATTGATTTTATATTTTTTCATTTTTGCAATGAACTTGGAAAGGTCAATCTTATCAATACTGTCAAGAATATTGTTCTTAATATATAAAACTAAAAACACGAGCCCAATAAATATCAAAGATGTGAATATCCATGTCAATATGACATGAATTATTGCTGTAGAATTCACATTTGAGAATGAGATCATATTAGGCAATGAAAAAATTATTCCTATGGAAAACAACGAATACCTGTAATCAATCCCTTTTTTTGTAAATAGGCATATGCAAAATAAGAATGACAGGATTGTTATCAATCCTACAAGAATATAAAGTCCTGGAGTAATTAGAAAAACTGTTTTTGGATAAACTCCATTATCAACTAAAGCGCGAGTGGATGATCCAAGAAAAATAAATGGGATGATTGAATAGAAAATTGATAGCGGGTCAATCTCCAACTTCTTAAACATTTTGATAATTGCCAATATGAATACCACTAAAATCAAGGTATACACCACTGTATTGAAAACAGTGTATCCAGAGAAAAAAGTGCTTTGTATAATGTCTGGAAGAAAAGTGTCTACAGTTGGCATATTATCAACAACACCTCATTGAAAATTTGATAATTTATAATTACTCTTCTCTTTTTGGATATCTTCTAAGGACTTTCTTTACAAAGACTTCCTTAGCTATCAGGAAATTGCTTGTTCTATGACCCATAGCCTTGCATCTTCTATGCTTAATGGCTTTTAGGATACCGTCTACAGAATCGTCCCCCTTGGTGTTGACTTCTGTAAATGCATCTCCAACTGACTTTAGAAAATGAGAGTCACTAGCACCTAAGGTTGCAAGCCTTTTATTGTATGCCAATGTTTCTGCCTGCTTGTTGGAGTATCCGAAAATGTACCTTGCATTTTTTGTTTCCACACCATCGACAACAAGATTCTTGTCAACATTGCAGAAAAGCCCATGCCTATAATATGAAAATGGATGAGGAACAATTGCAAGTCCACCTGCATCATGAATCCTGTCTACAGTCTCTACAGCAGATAGTCCCTTTGGAATGATTTCATCCACACCTAATCCTAAAATATGGCCTTTGTCAGAAGATATTTCTATAGATGGAACTACAATGATATTGCCGCCATAAGACCTTGCAAGTCTTGAACCTTCAATTTCATTATGATCACTGATTGCAATAGCATCTAGCCCTTTCTTTTCAGCTTCTATTAGAATGTCTATTACTTCTGAACGGGAATCACCTGAATAAACACTATGGATATGTGGATCAAATTTCATATTATGCCTCGTTTATTGTATAAAATAAAATTGTTATTAATTAATATTATCAATTGTTATATTAGTATTAATCCATTATAAACTTTTTTTATATATTCCCAAATATCAAGAAAATATCAATGATAATATCGATGAAAAATTTCACTGCTACTCAAAATATATTGTAAAAAAAATTTACTGTATATTCAAAAAAGTTGCAAGGAAAAATAAAAAAGTAACTGGGAAATGATGAAATTTTAGAAAAAAAATTACCGAATAAAGGATAAAAGTAACTGAAAAAAATAGAAAAATAAGAAAAAATGCGTGTAAATATATAAGATAAATAAAATTATAATTAATTTATTTAAATTTATTTAAAATTATTAAATCTAATTATATTAATAATTTAATTATATAATTTATAATCTTATTTAATATTTTATTATTTTTTTATTTATTTTTTCTTAGGAATTCCATTGACTTTACAAGGCCAACAGTACCGGTCATCATAACATCTCCACCTGGAGCTGCATGATAATAGTCAAGATCTGTGCCTTCAATCAATGCTCTTTTTGGGCCAGCAACAATTACCTTTTCCAATTTAGATATAGGATTCAATGCAAATGCGCCGTGCCCTCCTTCACTATGGACATCCTCATGCTTGATTGTTCCGTCAGCAAGGGCTAAGACTAGTTCTTCAAGTCTTTGAGAGGTTAAATCTCTTGTGTGGTGCTCGAATACTCCTTGTATTTTACCGTCTTCAATTGATGCTACAGTAGTATGTCCATTGCCTATATCCATAACAACAAAGCTGTTTAGCTTTAGAACTTCCTTATCGTAGCATACTCCAGCGATTGATGCAAACTTGGTATCCATGAGAACCGGCTTGAATTCAGGATTCTCTTTAGCTAATGACTTGATGACGGATTGCATTCTTGTAAAGTATTCAGGAACTTCTTCAGCTTCCATTGCAAATGTTTCCGGCTCCATAGGTTCTGGAAGCTTTTCCTTGATTTTCTCGAATCTGAAGTCTCTATCTCCCATATCATCACTGTATCCATGATCTTGAACAGCTACAATGAGCTCATCCACGCTCAAGTCAAGGTCAAAAGAAGAGAATATGTCAATTAAATGGTTTACATCAACGTCTTTTAATGAAATTTTTGCATAATTGGAATAGGTAGGATCATTTTCATATGCATTATCCTCTGCTATTTCAAATCCATAAGACTTTACTTGATCTATATTGTCACGGATTGTTCTTGCCGCCAAATCTTCAAAAACGACCTTATATCCTTTTTCCATATGTTCAAGACATCTATCCTTGATCTTTCCCCCTCCCATGATGACGCCACCAAAGTAAATGTCACTTTCACATTCTGATATCATCTGGCCAATGGTTAAATGGGGAGACGGAATGACCAATTTCATTGAATTTTCTATCTCTTTTTCACTGTCATACAATAAGATGTCTTCAGTACCGGTTCCTACATCAATAGCTAAAATTTTCATAGTTTTTTATTTATTTTGTAAATATTTAAATTTTTTTGAATTGATGAAAAAATGAATAAAAATCATTAAATTGAAAAATAATGGCTAAATATTTCTTTTTTCTTAAAAATAATGGTAGAAATATAACTTAAAGAGATTAATATTTAAATACTATAATGTACAAATATGTACTACAAAGCTTTATATAGTACATTATACATAATATTAGTACAGAATGATTATGATTCCATTCTTTAAGAATTTTTACAATAGATTATTTAAAAAACAAAAAGTGATATTATGCAATACAGAATTGATTTATCTAATGACGAAGTACCAACCAAATGGTATAATATTAACGCTGATTTACCTGTAGAACTTCCTGCTCCTAAAAACAGTGAAGGAAAAGATCAAATAAGCACATTACCTCAAATATTCGTAAACGAATGTCTTAATCAAGAGTTCGCTACTGACAGATACATTAGTATCCCAAAAGAAGTAAGGGAACTCTACCAAAGATTAGGAAGACCTACTCCTTTAGTTAGAGCAAGAGGATTGGAAGAAAAACTTAATACGCCCGCAAAAATCTATTATAAGCGGGAAGATACATCCCCTACCGGAAGTCACAAGTTAAACAGTGCAATAGCTCAAGCATACTATGCTAAAAAGGAAGGTATTGAAAGAATTACCACAGAAACCGGTGCAGGACAATGGGGTACCGCTTTATCCCTTGCAGCTTCCATGATGGGAATCGATTGTACCGTTTATATGGTAAGGGTTTCATATAATCAAAAGCCTTTCAGAAAAACAATCATGCAATTGTATGACGGAGAGGTTCATGCTTCCCCAAGTGAACATACCGAAGTGGGTAGAAAAGTTCTTGCAGAACATCCAGACACTCCAGGTTCCCTTGGAATAGCTATTTCTGAAGCTGTAGAGGATGCTTTAACCGATGATAAAGTAAAATACACATTAGGAAGTGTATTGAACCACGTTATCTTGCATCAAACTACAATCGGTCAGGAAATTAAATTGCAGCTTGAAAAAGTTGAAGAAGAGCCAGATACAATGATTGCTTGTGTTGGTGGAGGAAGTAACTTCGGTGGATCCTTGTTCCCATTCATAAAGGATAAGATCCAAGGTAATTCCGATACTGAATTCATTGCTGTAGAACCTTCTGCATGTCCTACATTGACTCAAGGGGAATACAGATACGACTTTGGTGATGAAGTTGGATTCACTCCTCTCTTGAAGATGTTTACATTAGGACACAACTTCGTTGCTCCTTCTGTACATGCAGGGGGACTTAGATACCACGGTATGAACACTCAAGTATCCTTGCTTAGAGACTTAGGCTACATCAAACCTGTAGCAGTTCACCAAAGAGATGTGTTTGCAGCAGGTAAAATGTTTGCAATGTGCGAAGGAGTCATTCCAGCACCTGAAACAAACCATGCAATCAAGGCAGCTATTGATGAAGCTAAAAAATGTAAGGAAACTGGTGAAGAGAAAACTATTGTTGTTAACTTCTCTGGCCATGGTTTATTGGACTTCAAAGGTTACGCAAGTTATATGGATGGATCTATGGAAAACTCCAAATAGATTTCCATTCCATTATTTTTTCTTATATTTTTTTGATTTTTACATAGAATACTTATTTTATACAAACAAAAACTCTTGTTATCACTTATAAGTGATAACTTCTCTCTTTTTAATGAATTTTTTCTAATATTTTCTAATATTTTCGTCTATTTTTAGGTATTTTTTCTTATATTTTTCTTATTTTTTATGATAATTTATAATTATAAGTTATAAGTTATAACTAATAACTTATAAAATTATAAGAAATAACTTAAAACTAAAAACTTATAAATGATAAATTATAAAGTAAAAGTAATAAGATATAACTTAAAACTTATATAGTATAACTTATAAATTATAATATATAAGTAATAACTGAGAAGTAATAATTACTAAGTGATAACTAATAAGTGCTAAGAAAAAACTTCTAAGTAATTCATTATAATTTAAAAAATTTAAGAAAAATCACTTTATTTTAAGAAAAAATACTAAGGAGAATTAATATAATGGGAGAAACTATTGCCGTAATGAATCAGAAAGGCGGATGTGGAAAGACTACAACTGTAGTGAATTTGGCAACATCACTTGCTGCTATGGGAAAGGCAGTTCTTGTAGTTGATATGGATCCGCAAGCTAACGCTACAACAAGTTTTGGAATAAATAAAACTGAAATCAAGAAAACTGTATACACAGCTTTAGTAAACGAATGCAGTGTTCAAAAAGCTACTATTCCTACAAAAATCGAAAACCTGTTCATACTTCCAAGCAATATCGACTTAAGCGGTATTGAAGTGGAATTGAGCAAGGAAGCGAATTATCATATAGCTTTAAAGAACTTGCTTGAACCGAT
>NZ_JAEDCO010000030.1 GCF_016294135.1 Methanobrevibacter ruminantium | reverse complement strand
ATGAGCATTAGTCCCAAGCGTATACTATATCTAGACGAAGTTCGTTCATTGGCAATCATGCTGGTTGTTATCGGACACGTATCCAGATTGTTTTCATATGATTTCTATAGCTGGCTATTCTGCAGTGGCGTGTTCTCACTTACACGTATAGGTGTTCCACTCTTCTTTACAGTTAGCGGCTCTCTCCTTTTGACAAGGAAATATGAAGTTAAGAAATTTTTAGAAAAGCGTTTCAGACGTGTATTCTTGCCATTTTTATTCTGGATAATAGTGTACATTATTGCGGGAATTCTCATATGGCATTACCAGCCTACAATAACTTATTTTATTGATACTGCATTTGGGGTGCAGGACTACTCAAGACCATTCTGGTTTATTTGGTCACTCATTGGAGTGTATCTTCTCATTCCAGTTGTAGGCAGCTTTATCCGTGAAGAAGGAATGAAAGGAGAGGAATACTTGATTCTAATTACATTCATTCTCTCCATATTGTACACAGTCGGATTCTTTGACTATCCTCAAATGAAATACAACTTCAGGGTAATCTTCAATTTCTTCCCTGTTCTCGGATACTTCATTATGGGATCATATATCCACAACAAGCAGTTCAAGTACTCTGACAAGAAGATGTTTGCTATAGGATGCATAGTGTTCCTTATTGGGATAGCTGGCCACTTTACAAAGATATACCTAAAGGGACTTGGAGGATATGGTCTTGCCCCAATAGACTTCTTTGACATATTTGTAATTTTAGAAACCATTGGTCTCTTTACAGCATTTAAGTATGCAAGCACAAAATGGATTAAAAAAGATGCAAGAATGATAAGGCAGACAAAATTAGGGGAAGCAATCGTATTGTTCTCATCATGCAGTTTTGGAATCTACTTCTCCCATTACATCTTATTGCAATACTTATCAACCAGAGGCTTTTTAGCACCTATAGTGAAAACCAATGCTTACCTTTGGTTACCTGTAAGTTCAATAATCGTAATTGGATTAAGTTGGCTATTAATATTTGTAATGAGCAAAATCCCTCTTCTTGAGATTGGAAGCGGAAGAAAATAATTGTTTCTAAATGATTAATACAAAAGATAAATCAATGAAAACCATATAATTTATTTAATTTATCTTCAATTTCATTTTCTATTTCTCTTTTCTTTTTAATATTTAAAAAAACATCTTCACCATGATTAGTTTTCTTAAAACGAATGAATTCTTCTTTATATAATTTTTTTAATTCTTTATTAATGTATTTGCAGGGAATATCTGACAATTTATTGCATATATTAATTTTTGGAGTGTGTCTTTTCTGCCAATAGCTATTTCTATACAAAAAGAACAAGATTCTTTCTCTAATTTCCTGTCTATCCTCTTCAATTTTAGACATAGCGAGCACCATTTAAAATTTTTTTAACAAAAACCCTAAACATTACCCCCTAAAAAATAATCAAAACTAATAATTCAAAAAATACAAAATAATTTAATCTAAATATTTGCATAAAAGCTCTTTTAATCCAATTGCAGCATTTCTATTTAAAATAACTTGCAAATTAGACTCATTAACTAATTCAATATCATCCTCATTATTTACAAGTTTCTTATTAACAAATATTAACCTAATTTCATCATTATCTTCACCAACCCCTACAGAAGATGCATAATGAATCTCACAGTTAGGATTAATCCTTACTCCTTTTTTGATAGGAATGTCAATTTTATCCATTAATACCACCACTAAATATTTGCAAATGATAGTTTAAACTCATTTGAATCTTTATCCAAATACTCCATATGTAATGTAGACATCTCATTTAAATATATTTCATGTTCTAATTTATCTAAATCAATATCAGGAGCATTCTCATCAAAAACTTTGTCTAATTCCTCATCAGACAAAACATCAAATGGTTCATCTAAGTTTTCCATTTGCTTTTCCATTTCAATTTTATTGAAATCATCAAGAGTCCTGTTTAAAATCTTTACAATAGGAGAATCTAAATTTAAAAAAAGTCTAGAATTATTGTCTTTAATTAAGATATTTTTTTCTATAATCTCTCCAATAAAAGTATTTAATGTAATTCTAGAAATCTCAGATCCTACAGCGATTTGCTGTTTTGTATATTTGCCAAAAGGATTCATCAACAAATAATCCAAAACTTTTATTTGAGGATAATTTCCAAAAATTTCTACTAACATTTAAATCACCTTGTATAATATTTATACATAAATCAATATATAAATTTTTTATGTATAAAAAATATGCATACTATGAAAAATTAGAAAATTAGAAAAAATATTAAAAAAAAATAAAAAATTAGAAAATTAGAAAAAATATTAAAAAAATAAAAAGTAAAATAAGAAAAATTTTTAAATTATTCTACAGTCACACACTTAGCCAAGTTCTTAGGTTTATCAGGATCTAAGTTTCTAATCACAGATACATGATAACTCAATAATTGAAGTGGAACTATATAGACAAGTGGAGCCAAGATGTCATCCACTTCAGGATTGATTAAAAATACGTTATCAGACTCATCAATCAAATCCTTATCTCCTTTTGCACCAATACCTAATATATCAGCGCCTCTTGCCTTGACTTCCTGCAAATTGCTCATGATCTTCTTGTAATCCTCACCTGGAGGTGCAACCACAACTACAGGAATGTGTTCATCAATGAGTGCAATAGGACCGTGCTTAAGCTCACCTGCAGCATACCCCTCTGCATGGATATAGGATATCTCCTTAAGTTTTAAAGCTCCTTCTAAAGCAATTGGATATGAGAATCCTCTTCCAATGAAGAATGCATCCTTATCCCTCTTGTATAAGTGTGAGATTTCACGGATGATCCCTTGCTTCTTAAGAACCTCATCAATGTAATCAGGAACCTTTTCCAATCTCTTGAGCAATTCCTCATCATCTGCAAGGAGTGCAGAGAATAGGTAAATAGCTATCAATTGGCTTACATAGGTTTTTGTAGCTGCTACACCGATTTCAGGACCTGCTTGGGTTTGAATAACATAATCCGCTCTTCTTGTAGCGGAACTTCCCCTTACATTTACAATGGCTAAAGTCTTTGACACTTCATTAGCAGCATCCAATGCCTTCAATGTGTCTGCAGTTTCACCAGATTGTGAAATGAAAATTACAAGGGTTTGGTCATTCAATGCATTAGCTGAATACTTGAACTCAGAAGCAAGCAAGACTTCTGTTGGTATGCCCACTAAAGACTCTATAAGGTATTTTCCAGTTAAAGACGCATGGTATGATGTTCCACATGCAACAAAAACAACCCTATTGATTGTTCCTTTAATATCATCAACGATAGCTTTGATCTTTTTCTTTTCACCTAATGTGTTTCTGATTGCAACATCCTGCTCATTGATTTCCTTAATCATAAAATGATCATATCCTTCCTTTTCAGCCATTTCAGGAGACCAATCAAGCACATCAATTTCCTTTTTGATTACCTTGTCATTTTCATCCTTGAAGGTGACGCCGTCTTCAGTTAGTATGACGATATCTCCCTTATCAAGGTATGCTATATTGTTGGTATATTTTAAAATAGCTGGAGAGTCAGATGCAACGAAGTATTCGTCTTCACCAATACCTACAATCAAAGGACTGTCCTTACGGGTAGCTACAACCTTATTTGGCTCATCAGTGCAAATCGCTGCAAGAGCATAAGCACCTTCAATAACACTTATGACCTTACGGACCGCTTTTTCCAAATCTAATCCCCCTTTCATGAATTTATCAAGCAAGTGTGGAATTACTTCTGTATCAGTGTCTGACTTAAATTCATATCCTTCAGAGATTAGTTCTTCCTTGATTGCCAAATAGTTCTCAATGATACCATTGTGAACTACAGCGATAGTTCCTGCGGAATTCAAATGAGGGTGTGAGTTTTCCTTGCTTGGGTCTCCGTGAGTAGCCCATCTTACATGAGCAATTCCGTAATTTCCAGGCATTTCTGCAAAGTTCAATTTGGAATTGACTTCATCAATCTTGCCTGCATCCTTCTTAAGATTGATTTTACCGTCACAAGCGGTAGCTAAACCTATGGAGTCATATCCTCTATATTCTAGTTTGGATATTGAATCCAAAAGAATCGGAGCAACTTTATCATTTTTCAATACACATCCAACAATTCCACACATAGTATCACCAAATAAAGTATGAATAATTATATTATAATTTTAAATTGAATTAAATTCTAACGAAAATAATAATTATATAATTATGAATTGAATTAAATTCTTACGAATAAAATAATAATTATATAATTTTACAATTAACTTATTAATTCTCATGTCAATAATGATTATAAATCATTTATAGTTTATTTTATTTAAATTTTTTACTTTAAAGTTTATATTAATATGATATATCTTTAATAAGTTAATTAAATATTTCTAAAAATAGTGAAAAAAATAAAAAATCATTTAACAATGTTAACTCAATTAAGTAATGAAAAATTAAAAAAAATATAAAATAATTTGATAAAAAAAGAAGAAAAATCATTCCAAAAGGCCTAATTCCTGTCTTGAAGTTTTTTTAGAGTTTTCCTCAACCAATCTTTTTGCCTCATCAGTCAATTCCATCCATTTCCACCCTCTAGCTAAAACCTTAGCTTTTAGTGCACTAATGTTTACAGAACTGACAAAATTAAGCTGATTGTTCTCTTTAAAGGAATAAGCCCAAGTAAAACCTTGTTTTGTTTTGGTTTTACGTTTTGTAACTCTAAAGAATCCGGTTTTGTTTTGTCTTTCCAATGAAGATTCATCATAGGTTTCCCTATATTTCAAAACCAAATCACGAGCTTCATCTGTAAATTCTATCCAATCCAATCCTTTATCCAAAACGATAACCTTTAATTTGTATAGATTTACAGAAACAATTCTTCTTAGTTTGCCGTTTTCATAATATTGGTATGACCAATAATCATTTCCATTTCTCTTGTTCTCAACAAAGCTAACCCTATAAATTCCAGAGGTGCTCTTGTATTTTGAAAAATCAAGCTTGTTCTTGCCTCTTAATTTATTGTACTGGCGAACCTTGATCTCCTCATCATCATAAACCTGATGGATGATTTTGCTGACATATATTTTGCTTCTGCCAACTGTCTCTGCAATGTCCATCATGGTCTCACCTGAATCATAAGCAGATATTATATATTCGGATAGTTCATCCTTTGACATATGTTTTTTAGAATTTGTGCCATTAACTTTATTGAGAGAATCATTTTCCATAAAAACAATCCTCAATATTTTTAAATTACATATTATTTTAGAAAAATCCCCATTTTTCTTAAATATTATATTCTTTTTATAGGTATATATTCTTTTCTTTTATTGATATTGAGAAAGTTAAAAAACAAAGGATTTAACCAAGAAAACTTAATTCAATTTTCAAGATAAGATAAATTTTATTAGATTGATTTTGATATGAGAAATAATAAAAAGATTGAAAAAAAAGGATAAAATTTAAATTATATTTATTAATGATAATAAATATAAAATTATATATTATAATTATGTAATTTTTTAAATAATTATTAAACTGATTAGTGAATTATTTTAAAAAATAATTTTTAAAACGATGATTGAAATGGATTCTAAAAACTTACTTTATGAAGGAAAAGCAAAAAGCGTTTTCCAAGGTGAAAATCCTGATGAGGTCATAATTGACTTTAGAGATGACATGACCGCAGGAGATGGTGCTAGAAAAGAAAGCATGGGCCAAAAAGGTTACATTAACTCAATTATTTGTGCAAAGATCTTTGAAACTCTTGAAGATGCTGGAGTTGAAACACAATTGATTGAATTATGCGAACCTTGTGTAATGAAAGCTAAAAAGCTTGATATGATTCCGATAGAAGTTATTGTAAGAAACATAGCTACTGGAAGCATTATCAGGAAATTCCCATTTGAAGATAAGGCTCCATTTAACCCACCTCTTATACAAATGGACTTCAAGGATGACGAGTTCCATGATCCAATGTTGAATGATGCAATAGCTATTGCTCTTGGAATAGCTACAAAAGAAGACTTAGACACATTAAGAGAGCTTGCTCTTAAGGTAAATGATGTAATGAGCAAAATGTTTAAGGACATTGGAATCATTCTTGTTGACTTTAAAATCGAATTCGGTAAGGACAAGGATGGAAACATCATCTTAGGTGATGAGATAAGTCCTGACAGCTGCAGATTATGGGATGCAGAAACCCTTGATATGCTTGATAAGGAACTCTTCAGACAAGGAAAGGATGATGAGGTCATCGATGCATATGAAGAAGTCTTCAACAGACTCTTAACTGAAGAAGACAAAGAAAAATGGGGAATTTAAATAATCTGAAATCATAATTATTATTAAAAAAATTCATAAGCCAAAAGCTTAGAATTAAACTACTAAAAAACTAACTAAAGCTATAAAATTAAATTTAGGTGATTAAAAATGATGTATGACATTGAAGTTAAAGTTTCCTTAAAACCGGGAATGTTAAATCCAGAAGCAACCACTATTCAAAGATCCCTTGCTCTTTTAGGATATGAAGTTAAAGGAACCAAAACAAAAGAGATAATTACTTTTGTATTGGAAGCAGATTCAGAAGACGATGCAAGAGAAAAAGTGGATGACATGTGTCAAAAACTATTATGCAATCCAATTATCCACAATTACACAATCAATATCATTAAGATGGACTTAAGTTGCGGATGCGGATGCGAATAGATAAAAAACTCAAATGCAATTCTAAAATAAATAAAGATTATAAAGTGATAAAATGGCAATTGGAATTATAAGATTCCCTGGAACTAACTGCGACCGTGACGTTTATAAGGCTATTGAACTCGCAGGTGGAGAAGCAGAATATATATGGTGGAATAATGAAGATTTAACTGATTACGATGGAATTGTTATACCTGGCGGATTTTCCTATGGAGATTACTTGCGTGCAGGAGCAATAGCTTCCAACACCCCTGTTGTTGAAGGTGTAAAGGCGCTTGTAAAAGAGGAAAAGCCAGTTCTTGGAATATGTAATGGAGCACAGATTCTTGGAGAGATTGGACTTATTCCAGGATTGTTCATTACCAACGAAGTACCTAAATTTAATTGTGAATGGTCTAAATTGAAAGTTGCAAACAACAAGACCCCATTCACTAAAAACTTTGAAAAAGGCCAAGTAATTGACATACCAATAGCTCACGCTGAAGGAAGATTCTACACTCAAGACATTGATCTTATGAAAGATCAAGACCAAATCGTTCTTCAGTTTGCAGAGGAAAACCCTAACGGGTCTATGGAAGCAATCACTGGTGTTTGTGATGAATCAGGACTTGTTCTTGCAATGATGCCACACCCAGAAAGGGCTACTACAAAACTATTGGGTTCAGACAATGGTCTTGAATTCTTTAAAGGTATGTTAGATAGCATTTAAGCTATCTAAAATACTGAATTTTTTTAATCCATAAATTCATGAAATAAAATTTTACAAACTCATTTTTAAAATATAAATTAAGGAAGATAACATGCCAGTATATTTAATAGGTGCAGGTCCAGGAGACCCTGATTTAATAACTTTAAAAGCTGTGAAAGCATTAAACAAAGCAGATGTGGTTTTATATGATTATCTTGCTAATGAAGAGATTCTAAAGCATGCTCCAAAAGATGCTAAACGCATTTATGTAGGTAAGAAAGCTGGAGAGCATTATAAGAGCCAGGATGAAATCAATCAATTGATCATTGAGGAAGCAAAAGAGCATGAAAATGTAATCAGATTGAAAGGTGGAGACCCATTTGTATTTGGAAGAGGGGGCGAAGAGCTATTGGCTCTTGCAAAGGAAAACATAGACTTTGAAGTTATTCCTGGAGTTACCTCAGCTATCGGTGCGCCTACAAGCATGGCATTCCCAATAACCCATAGGGCAGTTGCAACCTCATTTACAGTTGTTACAGGTCATGAGGACCCAACCAAAAAGGACAAGCAGGTGAAATGGGATTACACTGCAGACACATTGATCATACTTATGGGAATCGGAAACATTAGGGAAAACACTGAAGAGATCATGAAGTACAGAGACCCTAAAACTCCTGCATGCGCTATTGAAAGCGGAACACTACCAAATGAAAGGGTCGTATTTGGAACCCTTGAAACAATAGCTGACAAGGAAATCAACACACCCGCAATACTTGTGATTGGTGATGTGATTAACGTATTTAAAGAGATTAAGGGAATTGAATAATCCTTTAATTTATCTTATTTTTATTATTCAAAAACTTAAAATCTATTTTTTTTCAGCTTTCAAAAGCTTTTTTCAAACTTTAACGAAAATTTTTCATAAAAATATTATCATAAATCCAAATGAGTATTACTTTGAAAAATGAGTTATTTTAATTAAAAAACTAAAATAATTAAAATCTATTTTTAAAATTTATTAAACTTAAACTTATTGAGAGAATATGAAAAATTAGATTAAATTAATTTTTAAAATCAAAAATAAAGAAAAATAAGCTAAAAAAGACATCAAATTTATATATTATTAAAGATAAACTTAATGTCAACTCAAATATACTTTATATAGTGTATGAGTGAATTACTAAAAAAGAGGTGTTTAATTATGGAAATCGGTGAAATTATTAGTGATGCTGCAATGTATCCTATTAATAACGTGAAAGCACTTGTAATCTATGTGGTGCTTGGTATTGTTGCATTTTTAGAATTAATCATTACTGGTGTTGGATTAATTGGCGCTGGTGAAGCTACTGGATTATTATCCGGAGGATTAGGGATTTTAGGAATTGTTGGAATCATCATTGCAATAGCAATATTCGCACTTATTGCAGGATATATGTTAGATGTTATTAAAATAGCTATCAACAGAGAAGATAACGCTCCTGAAATTGATCCCGTAAGACAAATTATCAATGGTATTAAATTATTTATTTTATCAGTTATTTACATGATAATTCCAATTATAGTAATGGTTATCCTATCTGCCATCAATGAAACTTTAGCTTTATTAGGTTTAATTTTAGGATTCATATTATTGATTGTATTTGCTATACTTTTAGTAATTGCCCAATGTAGATTTGCAAAAACCGAAAGTTTAGGAGAAGCTTTGAACATTGGCGAAGTAATCAATGACCTCAAAGAAATCGGAATTGTAAAAGTCCTTGCAATAATCATTATTATAGGAATCATTTCTTACGTTTTATCTGCTATAGCTACTGGAATTGGAAATTTCTCTGAAATTATCGGGGCAATTTTATCTGGTATCGTTACTATATATACTACATTCCTACAAAGCAGAGCATACGGTTTATTATATTCCGATGCAGAATAAATCCAATCAAGTTTTGACCTTCGGTCAAAATTTGAGCAAAAATTTTAAGTTAGTTTAGAGTTTTTACTCTTAAACTAATACTTTTCTTTTTTTAAAAATAGGATTTAAACAATCATAAAAATCAGCACAAAAAAATACTCCTTTTAAAAAATTAAAAAATAGTGCTAAAAAAGAAGAAATTTTAATAAACTCTTTTTAGAAAAGTTTGGAAATCAATCTAAATTATCTGCCTTTTCAAAGCTTTTTTTACTCTAAATACAATGTATTGGGTTCCTCCACGCATTACACGTCTAAACTCTGCCCAATCAAGATTTGCCAAGAAAGTCTTCACAATATATGCAAATGAGAAATAATATTTGCTCATCAAATTGTCCCTTAATTTCTCTATCTCCCTATGATCAGCATAAGGATAATCTACAAGGCAATTCAAGTAACCGTCATCATTTAACCATTTGGAATAATCTTCTGTAATAAGATAACCATTCTCTTTAGCCCAATCATAGAATCCGGTTCCTGGGAAAGGCACCGCTTGCTGGAAGAAACACATGTCAGGATAAACTGATTGAGCAAACTTATAGGTTTCATCGATTGTTTCAAGACTGTCACCGGTAAGGCCAATCATAAAGCATCCGAACACCTTAATGTCCAATTTCCTTGCATTTTCCGCAAATGCCTTGGATTGCTCAAGAGTTATTCCCTTCTTGATTTCATTCAAGACTTCCTGATTTCCAGATTCATAACCGCAAACAAGCAATCTGCAACCTGCATCCTTCATCTTTTTCATGGTTTCGAAAGTCAAATCCACTCTTGTATTGCAGGACCAAACAGGCTCCAAACCTCTTCTTTTGATTTCATCACAGAACTCAATGACTCTTGGCTGGTTTACAGTGAATGTATCATCCTCAATGAAGATCTCCTTAATCTCCGGAAGCTCATTTAGAATATATTCAAACTCATCTGCAAGGTCACTGACAGATCTTGTCCTGTAAATTCTTCCACCCATTGTAGATGGATAGCTGCAGAAATTGCACTGGTTTGGACATCCTCTTGATGAAACGATTTGAATCATTGGCTTTTGGGCAAATGCATAAGCGTAATCATCAAAGTTCAAGTATTTCTCATAAACCTTGGAAACATAAGGAAGGCTATCCAAATCATCTAATGGCTCTCTATCTTCAGTATGCTTGACAGCAAAATCAATGGAATCAGCTAATAGATTAACATCATCTAAAGCAGCAATATCATCACCATCGCAGTTCACCCTATATGAAACTCCCTTGACATTTGACACATCATCAGAAATTATAAGTTCACCAACTGTATAGTCATATTCCTGACGAAGGATATAGTCAATGCCTAAGCATTCATTAAGAACTGCATCAGGCAAAATGGTTGCATGAGTTCCTCCAATCATTATTTTAGCTTTAGGATAAGCTTCCTTAATTGAATTGATAACCTTATAATCATAAGCGCAGGTAGGGGTTGTAATCTCAGCCATGATATAATCAGGTTCATACCCCTTCACTTCATTGACGGTATCCTCAATTGAGTATGCCTTTGTAATGCAATCAACAAGCTTGCATTCAAATCCTTCCCTTTCACACACTCCAACACAGTATGCTAACCAATATGGATAGTACAAAGTGCCTGATTTGGTCTTTTCAGGCCATCTGCTTGCCCTGCTTATATTGAATTCATAGGGTAAGTTCAAAAATAAAATCTTCATTAATATCACGGATAAATATAATTTAAATAAATTGATAAAATTTATACATATTTTTTTACATATATAATTTTAGATATAAGTATTATATAAATTTAAATAAGTATTAAATAAGATTTATAAAACAATAAATATAATATTAATTATACTCTCAAGATGTGGAAATATGGTAAAGAGAATAGCTATTACAAGACCAAAAGAAAGATCTAAAGCTGCAAAGGAATTCATAGAAAACTATGGAGGAGAAGCGCTTATCGTGCCAACATTGGAATTGAAACTGGAAAATACCGATTCACTAAAGGAATTGATGGGCAGATTTGAAGAATTGGACTGGTTAATATTCACTTCAGTCAGTTCAATCGATTCAATATTCAAGTTTTATCCGGACTTTGCTCAAACTTTAAATCCTGATTGCAAAATTGCTACTATTGGCACAAAAACTGCAGAAGTAGCTATGAATAAAGGACTCCATATAAATATCATACCAAAGGATTATACTGCTGAAGGACTCATTGAAGAATTTAAAAGAATCGACTTAAATAATAAAATTGTTGGCGTCCCTCGTACATTTTCTGCAAGGACTATTTTACCTGAAGAACTCAAAAACATGGGGGCTGAAGTCATCATGGCAGAAAGCTATAAGTCAGTCATTCCAGATGACAAAAAAGACATTGAAAATTTAATTCAAGAAATCATAGATGAAAGGATAGATGGAATAACATTTACAAGTCCACTTACTGTGGTGAACCTATTCAAGACGGCTGAAGATGATCAAAAGGATGAACTTGTTGAAAAGTTATCAAGTTCCACACTTACAGTAGCTATTGGGCCAATAACTGGAAAAATACTTGACGATTACAATGTAAAGCACATTTATCCTGAAAGATACACTGTCAAGGACATGATTGACTTGATGTTTAGGGAATTGAACAATCAAAATTAAAAGACAAATTTTACCAATTAAATAACTATGAATAAATAATCTAAGTAAAGGAGGAATTTCTATCAGCCAATTTAAGATAAGCATAATCATACCTGTTTACAATGGAGAGAAATATCTTCCAATTACTTTAGATTCAGTTATCAATCAAACAATAGGAATTGAAAACCTGGAAATAATAATAGCTAATGACTGTTCCACAGACAATACAAAGCAGATAATTGAAGATTATAAGGAAAGAATCAACAATGAGACCAATAAGGAAACCATTAAGTCAATCCACCTTGTGAAAAACATGGGTGGGGCATTTGGTCCTCGAAACATAGCATTGGACCATGTGAATGGAGACTATCTGATGTTCATAGATTCAGATGACACTTATCCTTTGGATGCATGTGAAACATTATACAATAAGATCAATGAATATGAATGCGACATTGCCTTTGGAAGATACTTGAGGCATTATCCAGAGAAAAATATCATTCGAAAGTCATACACTCCATACGTAGACAACTTAAAAAAGCCATATGTCGATTACCTTGATGATTTGGTTAAAGGTTCTAACTTAAATGGATTCATAGGTTCACTCTGGAAAAACATCATGAGCAGATTCTTTTATGGTAAATCCATTAAGAAGGAAAACAATGAAGAGATATTCATTAAGGATTTCAAAGCGGAAAAGAATGATGAAATAGCTATTTTAAAGATCTTGCCATCATTCTGGTCTAAGATATACAGAACCGAACTGATAAGGGAAAATGGCATCAAGTTTCCAGAATGCATCTCTGCTGAGGACTTGAACTTCCTATTGGAATCGTATGCCAAAAGCAAAAAGGGAATTCTGTTTTTAAACAATAAGATTGTCTACAATTATTTCATGAGACTTGAAGATGAAGACAAGTCCATTACAAAAAACATTAACTTCAGATTAGTGCACGATTCACTGAAAGCCTACAGATTGTCTTCAGAGCTTTCTGATGAATATGGCATCAGGAATAAAGATCTCTTCCTGAATCCTTACCTATTGAATTGGATTAGTCTATGGTTAAGCCGGGAAAATTCAAAAGAGGAAAATAAGGTATTCCTTAATGAGATTGAAATGATAGAACATGGCAAGAAGAATGGATTGAAATACAAGCTAATTCTAAAATTCATTAAAGTCCTATTGAAAATCAAATAATGAGTAATTTAAAAAAAATTGCTTATCAAAATAAATAATTTTTAAATATTATGCTAACATATTATAAATAAGAAAGAAGAGAAAAATCTTGAAGAGGTGAAAAAATGAAAGACGTTATGATTTGGCCGATATATCTTGATGCTAGAAAATCATTGAATGAAGGCAGAAAAATATCCAAAGAGTATGCTATCTCTGAACCAAGAATCAAGGAAATCGTGAAGGCTACTCAAAAATTAAGATACAAGTATTATGCTGAAGAGGATAAGGCTTATCCTGGAGAATGGTACAATAAATCAGGAAGAGTCATAATTACCAGTGATGACAGCAAAAAGGAAATTCTAATCAATTTATCAAACACCATCAAGCAAATGAGAGAAACCAAACAATCAAATAGGCCTAACAATAAAAAAGGCAAAAAAGGAAAATGGAAAAAATAATTCCTTAATCCACTATAAAAAAATAAAAATAATAAAAAAATTAAGATCAAATACAATTATTCACTAAAAACAAAATAAAGGCGTTAAGATGACAAGCATACCACCAAAAATGAAAGAAAGATATGAAGAAGCTAGAAGACTTATAGAATCTTCAAAAGACATTAAAATTTACAGCCATACTGACTGCGACGGAATCTCATCCGGAGCTATCCTAACAGGAATCCTAAAAAAGATAGGCAGACAATTAGGAAAGGATTTTGAAATTGAAATCGTTAACTTAGATGCTTTGGAAAATGTTCCGATTGAACATGAATTGACAATATTTTCAGACCTTGGATCTGGACAGCCTGTTGATAAGAATGCAAATAATGATTCCAAAATACTTATTCTTGATCACCACCCTCCACTTAGAGACATTGATTACGGCAATACTGTAGATTATGAATACCTGGAAATCAACCCTATTTTTTATGGAATAGACGGTTCTCAGGAAATCTGTGGAGGAGGTCTATGCTACCTTCTTGCTAAGGAGTTCGGTTTTACAGATTTAAGCTGGCTTGGAATATTGGCAGCTATTGGAGATATACAAAACGGTAAGACCGGAAAGCTGGAAGGATTGAATAGAACTATCCTTAAGGATGCTGAAGAAGAGGGATTGGTTAAGACAATCACAAATGACTTATCATTATACGGCAGACAGACAAGACCTTTGTTTGTTGCATTATCCTATTTCAGCGATGTTAACTTGGAAATTACAAATGACCAGAATAGGTCATTGGATTTGTTGAAAAAACTTGGCATAAATACCAGAAATCCTGTTAATGACACATCAATCAGGTCTTGCGATTTAAGCCAACCAGACAAATTCAAGTTAATCAAAGAGTTAATCAACATGATTACAAAGGAAATCCCAAGCAGATATGCTATCCATGCTCCAAAACTAGTTATGGGAGAAAGCTACGAATTTGATAATGAAGAGAAGTACACTTTCTTAAGGGATGCTTCTGAATTCTCTACAGCAATGAATGCATGCGTTAGAAATGAAAGGCCAGAAGTTGCATTGAAGCTATTGGATTTAACCATAAAGAGAAATGAGATCCTAAGCGGCAATAGTGTTTCAATAGATATTGAAAGCGACAGGGCTGTTGTGCTTGATGAATTGGAAGAGATTTCAAAAGCCCACAGATTCTATTTGGCTCAAAACATCAAGATGATTGGAGAATCTGACTCAATAGTTCAAATGAAAAATCTTCAGTATTTTGACGGTGCAGGCATAAGAAGCAATGTTGTAGGTACAATCGCTGGAATGGTTCTAAGTCAAGGGGATTGGAGAAAACCTATGATTGCATTTACACAAGTGAGTGAAGAAAATGATGACTTGAAGATTTCACTTCGTTGCTCTAAGCTACTCGCTTATGATGGAGTTCACTTTGGAAAGATAATCAGAAAAGTGTCTCAGAGTTTAGGTGGAAACGGTGGAGGTCACGATGTAGCTTGTGGTGCTTATATCCGTAAAGACCAAAAAGAGGAATTCTTTGACATGATGAACAAGGAATTGGAAGGTAAATTGGTACTTGATTAATCCTCCAATGCCAATTTATTAATACCAACACTATTTTTTTATATATACATTTATTAAGACTATTTTTATTTATACTCATTTAAAAACTATTTTTTTTTAAGTAAATTTTTTAAATAAATTTTACATTCAAATAAACTTTATAAAAAACTAAAATAAACTTTAAATATTATAAATGACAAAGTAACTATTAACTAGAAATAATTAATTCTTTCAATTAAAAAATTAAGTGGTTATTATGGAAATCTTACAAAAAAGAGGAGCATTGACTCATTTTCAAATTTTAGGGGAAATCTCTAAGCAAGAACCAAATCTTAAGCAAAAGGATTTGGCAGAACGTTTAGGAATTACAATTCAAGCGGTTTCTGAAAACATCAAAACATTGACTGAACTTGAATACATCACATCTAAAGATGGTAGAGCACCATATAAGATTACCCAAAAGGGAATTGCTAAAGTCAAAAAAGATGCAATTACCTTAAGAAAGTATTCTGACAGTGTTCTTGAAACCATGACTTATTATAAATCTACCTGGCCTGCAATAGCTAAGGAAGACTTGAAGGAAGGTGACGAAGTAGGTTTATTCATGGAAGATGGCAGATTATACGCTTCAATCAATGCACAGACTGATGCTTACGCTGATGTAATATTGGATACTAAAAAAGGATTTGATGTTGCTTTAACCAATCTTAAAGGAACCATTGAAATCAAGGAAAGTAAAATCCTTATAATTACATTGCCTCCAATAAAACAGGGAGGATCAAGGTCTGCAGATATCGACTTGATTAAGGAAATCTATGATGGAAAATATGAAAACTATGGCTTAAGCTCAATTGACAAGGTTGCAGCAATTGGAACCACTTCCCATGTAATAGCTAATGCTTTAGGCATGCCAATAGATATTGAATTTGGAGTGAGTGAAGCAGCTCAATCTGCAGTTAGAAAAGGATTGAATGTACTGATCCTTTCAATCGGAGATATGAGCAAAAACATTGCAAAAGACTTGGAAGAAGCTAATGTGCCATATCAAGTCATAGATGCTAAAAAAATAAATATGGAACTTTAAGAATATATTTTTATATATTTTTAAATTCTCTTCTTTTTTTATATATTTTAACATTTTCAATAAAAAAAAAACTACTTTTAAAAAATTTTCTAAAATCTTAAAAAAAAAGTAAAAAAACTATTTTTAAAAAAACTTCTAAAGTAAAATAAAAAAAACTATTTTTAAAAAATATTTACAGTTTTTTAAAAAAAAAAAGTAAAAAAAAACTATTTAGAAATTAAATAGCTTTTTCTTCACAATAACTTTGGAATCTGCATTTTCTACATTTATTAGGGTTTTTAGTAGGTATAGGATCTCTTTTATCCTCAATTAACCTATGTAAAAAATTGATTGTGTACCTAATATTCTGTTCATTGCTTTCATTGAATTCTTCGCTCCAGAATATGTTATCTGTTCCTCTTTGCCTCAATGCAGCGATAATTGTACGGTTATCATTTCCAATCATGTTTTTAAATGCCAAGCAATAAGCACGTACCTGATTGATTGTTGAGGGATAAGCCCTATTTCCAGGTTTATCATCAATGATGATTATCTTATCGGGAGTCATACGAACTTCATCAATAAAACCGCGAATTCCATCTTCAGTATCAATGACAAACATTTCACGGGATAGGATTTCCTCTTCCTTAGACAATTCAAAAGCATCCTCAAAAGTTGATGGCTGAGCAGTTTCCTTAAATTTTTCCTCTAACATGGAATGCCCTCTAGTTCCCTCAACCATTTCCCGGGTTGGTGCAGTGCTGACTCCTTGACAGTATTCAAGGTACAAACTGTATTCACAATACCCTTGTGTATTTAGCCAGCTTATTGGAAAATTAGCTTTTTCATTAATAATTCGAACCATCTTATAATTCTCATGAAGTTCAAAATCCATAATATTAAATTCGTCTATAATGAGTTTATTTTCCATAAAATCCCCTAAAAATAAAATAATTTAAAAAAAAATATAAGATAACCTAAAAAAAGAAACAAGAAAAATTAAAAAAATAAAAGATAAAAGATAATAAAAATTATCTTCTAGCGAAAAATTAATCTGTATTTTCTTCAACAACTGTGGTTCTTGTAATGCCATCTAAAAGTCTGGCTTTGCCTGTAATTCTTCCAAGAATTACATCAATGATTATTGGGAACCAGTAAATTTTAGAAAGAGATCTAATCAATGCTTGAGAAAATGTAATGGAATAATCTCTTCCAGACCTGCCTCTTCTTGGCACTGCTGACTTAACTTCTATAAACATCAACCTTTTACCAATAGTTGCACCTATGCTCTTCTCTAAAATTGTGAAATACAATAAAATCAAAATTGGAAGAACAAATACAAAATAATGGTAAATCTGGAACATATTGAAGTAGTTTATAAAGAAATATGCGAAATAAGATACAATCCACATAAATGCAGAAACTACAAAGAAATCAAGAATATATGCTATAACTCTTTTACCGAATAAGTCCATCAAATCACCATCTGATTCATTTTAATTTATAAGATTTAATTTAACACACTCTTGGAACAGGGTCTGCTATAGGAGTTTCCAAAATTCTAACTCCTCCAATGCCTGTTTCAATCAATACTTTATCATCATCAATAACTTCACCAATAATAGCTGCATCCTTACCATACTTGTCGGTTTTAATAGCTGCTAACACTTCTTCAGCCTTTTCAGCTTTTACACCCATTAAAACTTTTCCTTCATTAGCAACTTCATATGGATCAATACCTAACATCTCAGATGCTGCCCTAACTGCTTCCTTAACTGGAATGGCTTCATCCTGAAGCATGATTCCGACACCGGATTTTCTCGCCATTTCATTAATGCAGTTTGCAAGACCTCCACGGGTAGGGTCTTTCATAGCAGTTACTCCACCCACTTCAAGAGCTTTGGAAATGATTCCCCACATTGGAGCTACATCAGATTTCAATTCAGTTTCAAATCCGAAACCTTCCCTAAAGGACATTAAACTCATTCCATGGTCTCCAACACTACCTGTGATTATTATCTTATCTCCAACACTTAATGTAGAATCCTTAATAACTTCTCCTTTTTTGGCTATTCCAATACCAGTAGTTACAATAACAATGCCGTCAAGCTTGTCCTGTTCCATTACTTTAGTGTCTCCAGTGATTACTGCAACATCAGCCTCTTCACAGGCATCACTTAAAGATTTAATGATCTTATCCAAGTCTTCAATTGGAAAACCTTCCTGTAAGATCATTGCATTTGAAATAGCTAAAGGCTTTGCACCCATTACAGAAACATCGTTTATAGTTCCTGCTGCTGAAATTCTTCCAATATCTCCACCTGGGAAGAACAATGGGTTTACGGTATGACCATCAGTTGTTACAACAATCTCATAATCTCCAAGAGGTATTGTTGCACCATCATCCAATGCATCTAAACCGTATCCTCCTTCAACTGATTTTTTTGATAAATTATTTAGAATGGTCTGTGAGATTAAATTTCCCATAACTTCTCCACCAGCACCATGTGACATTCCTATCTTCATTTTATCTCCTTAATGTTAATAATTAAAATAAATAACAAGCAAAATTAATATCTTGCTCAAACTTATAAAAGATTCATAATATCTTCAATAGTTTATAACATTATAATATATCTAATTAATATTAAATAAGTATTTGCAATTTTATAAAGAAATTGAAAATAAAATACAGGGCAGAAAAAAAAATAGAAAAAATACTAAAAAGTAGTGAAGATTATTTAAAAAAAGCAAAAAGAATACTGAAAATCTGTGTAAAATAATTAAAAGTAGTTAAAAAAGTAAGTTAAAAAGTGAATAAAAAGTAGTTAAAAAAGTGTAATAAAGTAAAATAAATAAAAAAAGATAGAATAACAGAATTATTCTACAATAACTCCGTTAACAACACCATCTTGACCCGGTCTGGAGGTAACTTTTGCGTGACCTAATTCGGTTTCTACAATAGCACCTTTGGTGATGATGTTCCTTCTTACGTAGTTAGGGTTAGCACTGTTTTCAATTACGTTTAAGATTTCCACAGTGTGAGCTTTACCGTCAGCATCGATAACGTTGATTTGGTTTTCGAATGCTAATCTGTGTTTTTCGTTTCCACCACGTGTTCTGATTTTTCTTAATTTTTTCTCACCTAATCTGGTTTCTGCAGATTCTCTACCTAATTCAGATTTCCTTTTACCACGGTTTGCAACTCTTCTAGCACCAGATGGAGATCTGGTTGATTTTCCTTGACAAATAGCCATAACAATATCTCCTTATATTATTTTTTCCGTAATCTATGCAATTATTAAATTTTTTCCATAAGATCCAAGTTAAATTTACATAAAGTAATCTAATGGAATAAGTTTTCTAAAATATGAAACTCAAAAAACAAGCTTCCGCTTTGCTTGATAAGAGATAAATTCAATAAAAATTTATTTTCAAATGATTATTAAATTTATTTTTGATTTATTTTTTTAAATATTGAGAATAAGATTCTCATAAATAAGCAAGTTAATTAATGATTCTTACTGCAAGATAAAATAAGAATGTATATATTTATATTCAAAACTATATATAAAGGTAACTATTTTCAGACCTTAAAAAATTAAAAAATAAGGAATGAATATTGAAATAGAACTAAAAAATTAAATAATTTAAAAAGATTAAAAAAATAGAAATAAAAAATGAAAAAATAGGATAATGATAACAGACATATGAAAAATGTTTATAAAACAGTATCCACATCAGAAATACTGTCCAAAACAATGATGTCAATGTCTTCTTCATTCACTCTCTCTTTTTCTTCTTCATCTAAAGTGGAATTTACAAGAATAGCGCTCATCCCTGCATTAACTGCTCCCATACAGTCAACATCCAATTTATTTCCAATCATAACGCTTTTTTTAACGTCACATGCCATTCTTCTGCATGCTTCAATATATATTTCAGGATCTGGCTTTTCAACTCCCACTTCTTCTGAAGTGATTACAATGTCAAAAAAGTGGTACAAATTCAATCTGACCAATTTTTCCCATTGCTTAATGGTGATTCCATTAGTAATTGCACCTAATTTATACCCTTTACTTTTAAGGTAAATCAATATTGCACTTGTTCTAGGGAATGGTCTTAAAAGAGCAAATTTGACATTGTGATATGTTGTCATTCCAATAGCTACTAAGAGAGGATCTTCCTTTCCTAAAACTTCTTCTGTTAATATATTGAAGTGTCTAGAATAGTTTGAACCTTTCTCTTTAATAATATCCTTTAATAAGTCATATGCTTCATCTTGCTCTAAAGGCAAACCATTGTTGCACATACTTTCAATAGCTGCATGTCTTGCTAAATCAGCAAAGCTTGAAGTGTCTACAAGGGTATCATCAATATCAAAAAATACTGCTTTTGTCATTATTACACCAAATACTAAATATTTAAGCAATTAAGCATTAAATTTCATTTCAATAATATATTTAATTTCAATAATATAT
>NZ_JAEDCO010000029.1 GCF_016294135.1 Methanobrevibacter ruminantium | reverse complement strand
GTAAACATAACAGACACATTTTCACTGGATGTTCCAATATCTGACAATGTGACAAAGACACAAGTAAGTCCGCATATGCATATTGTGAATGATTCCCAAAACAATATTGAAATCACATCATTCAATATGGGAAATGAGTCTACAATGGACCTGATAGGAGACGGTTCCCAATATCTATATACACAGGAAGCCTATAAGCTGGGGGCTGAGCAGATTAGCTTGTCCAACTATACTGTATGGTACAATAGCAAGGACAGTAATTACATTGCATTCTTCTCTCCAGAGAACACAAATGACAATGTAATCATTGTATGCAAGGACAATGAAACAATGGCTCGCATGATCAGCACAGTCAGATATTGACTGTTTCACTATTTTTTTTTTTTAATGTTATAACATTTTTCACTTTTTTATAATTTTATAATATCTGACTATTTTATGAAGGAAACACTTTTTTATAATTTTATAATATCTGACTATTTTATGAAGTGGAAACACTTTTTTTCATTTTTTTTATAATTTTATAATTTTATTAAAATATTGTATGGGCTTGAAATATTAAAATAAGACTGTAAAATTATAATTAAATTAAACTAACTAATTTAAATACTTGTTTCAACAAATTAAGATTAAACAATAATTTGTTGGAGGTG
This sequence comes from Methanobrevibacter ruminantium, assembly GCF_016294135.1. Classification (NCBI taxonomy): domain Archaea; kingdom Methanobacteriati; phylum Methanobacteriota; class Methanobacteria; order Methanobacteriales; family Methanobacteriaceae; genus Methanobrevibacter; species Methanobrevibacter ruminantium. Next base: position 20,696 of record NZ_JAEDCO010000029.1, on the reverse strand, counting down.
TTAAGGCAGTATTTCATATTTATGATTGCATTTTCAAGAATATCTTTGACACCTATCCTCAAGGGATATTGGACATTGTCAATGATGTGATTGCAGAAAACTTTCCAGAGCTGATTATGGACTTTTATCCAAAGGCATTTTGGAACACTTTTCCCCAAGAGATTCTTAATGCATGTCCTGATGATTTAATGAAAAGCGATTTATTCAGATTCAATTTCAAGCAGAAACTGGAGAGTGAATTTTTCACAAAAGATGGAAAAAGATTTATTCCGGACTGTCCCTTTGACACTTTCGAGGATTTGGTCATTGGCCTTGAGTTCCAGTCATCAAGATTGGATTATAAAAGAAAAACAGTGTTTTACGAATATCAGGCCAATTTGCATTTTAAGCATAAGAAAGATGTGAGGATGGTTGTTTTCAGCACGGTTCACACTAAGCACAAACTTTTCAGACATAGGGTGGGTCCCTGTGAAGAGTTTACTATGCTTATCATATCGTTAAAGGCTTTAAATCAAAAACAAACTTTAAATAATAGTTTATATAAAATAAGAAACAAGTTTAGGTTGTCAGATAAGGAAAAGGCTTTGTTTTTAGCAAGTCCAATGATGGATTCAAAGAATAAGGCTGAAGCCATAAATGTGCTTTTGAATAATTTTTATGGAATAAAGGATATCTCTCATGAGGAATATGAGGATATGATCAAGATTGTATTGATTTATGCCAATAAATGGTGTTATAAGGAAGTTGAAAATAGTTATGGAGGTTCTGATATGGTTGTTTTGACTCCTGGCGCTCAAAAGCTTTATGAAAGATTAGTGAATGAAGGTATTGAGCAGGGTATTGAGCAGGGTATTGAGCAGGGTATTGAGCAGGGTATTGAGCAAGGTATTGATATCATTGCTGTTAATATGATTAAGGAAGGTTTTTCATTGGAAGACACTTCTAGAGCCACAGGTTTGCCTAAAGCCAAGATTGCCCAGTTATGCAAATCTAAATAATTCTTTTTTAAATTTTTTCTTTTTTTACTTTTATATCATTGCAAACTTTTTTTAAAGAGCATTGGATTCAAAATGCTTAGAGTTAATCCCTTTTGAAAAATTTTGATTAGAACATTACTTTCCACATGCTCTTGTTTTTTATTTATAAGCAATTAAATCCAACATTAATTTACATATGGTTAACTTTTTTTAAATGGGTTAATTTATTTAGGAGGCTTTTTATGGGAAGAATAGATGAATTAACTTCAGAAATCAATGAAGCTACCTTACAGCTTCAAAGCATTAAGGATCAAATGAGCAAGCAATTCAAGGAAATCTGGAAACTTCAATGCAATAAGGATATGGGAAAGGAGTACGATAAGGAAAGATATGATGATTTGATGTACAATCATAAGCTGCTTCAAATGAAAAGAAGACAGTTGATCACACATATAAATTACTTGAATAAAGAGTTTTTTGAAGTGTTGATATAGGGAGATTGCCTATTGGATTTAATTAAGAAAAAATATTAATATTAATTAAATTAAATATTTTCTTAATTAAACATAACAATTTTACTTAAAAATATTATTTAATTAATCATTATTTCAATTATTTCATGTCAAATTTCAGGGTCATAAAATGAATGATTTTTACAAGATAGCAAATGAGATTCTACAGATTCCAGAGGAAAACCTGTCATGGGAAGAGAGGTTAAATGAATTGGTCAAATTCAGAGCCTATCTTAAAGAGTATTATGATTCATACAATGATGAGTATCTCTCATTTTTAGAAAAAATAGCGCAGGAAAATGACTTGGAAGAAAAATACATTTTGGAATATGACTTCAAGAAGGAAGTTTTAAGCAAGGACTATGATTTGGATGGATTGAATTACCTTCTTGTAAATATTCTATTCAAATACAAATTGGCTATTGAAGACTATAATGAATATGTGAATCTGCTTAAGGAAAAGTATGATGTGGAGCTTAAGGCAGATTGGGAGAAAATACTTTCGAAAAAGGATTTGGACTTGCTTGAAGCCTTAAGCTTATTGACATTTTTACAAAGATCTGATTATTGGGATTATGAGCACATGCCACTTTCCTATGCCATTTTTGATGGGACTGTTGACAATATTTTAGAATCAATAGAAAACCATATTGATGAAGAGAATATTGAATTTTTAAATATTTTTGTAAAATAACTTTTTTTATTTTAATTTTTCAATCACATTATAATTTTATTAAATAACTTATTTTTACAATCTAATTATTAAATTGTCTTTATTTTGAAAAATACTTGTTTTAAATTCGTTAATTTTATAAATGGGTTCAAATAAAACTATTTTTGGGTTTTTGCCACCTCATAAAATTAGTTTCAGTCATAAAATTTAATGGGGGGTGGTGCAATGGAACTAGATTATAAATTGGTTTTTGATTTCTTCACAGAAGTCATAAAAATCATTTTACTTTTCTTAGCATAAATGCATCAGATAGTTGAATTTTTTAAAAAAACTTATGCTTTATAATTTTAGCGTCAGGTGGCTTTTTATCCCATTTAATTTAGAAAAAATTATTCTTTTAAGAAAACTTTATATATCAAAAAAAGCAATATTATAATAGTGAGAGTTTATTTCTCTAAGAATTAGACCTCCATTTAATTTTTATGGCTGAAACAGTTATTTGAATTCAATTTTGAATTCATTTAACAATTTTTAAATAGTTTACTATTTTTAACTTTTTTTAAGCATTTTTAACTTTCTTCAGATACATAATCTCATTTTAACAAACTTATTATATCATTAAAAAAATATCTATAAGATAAGCACATTAAACTTAACTGATTGAAATCAAATTGATTAACAGAATTAGTTAAAAACCATTGGAGGTTTTTCTATGGCAATATATAAATGTAGTGTCTGTGGACATGTATTTGATGAAGAAAAGGAAAACAAGTCTTTCAGTGAACTTGAAAGATGTCCTGTTTGTAAGCATCCAGCTAATGTATTCAATAAGGTTGTTGAAGGTTCTGGGGATTATAATGCTGAATCTACAGGTGAAGTTGTTGAAGGTTCTGGGAATCACAAGAATGGTGGGGATTCAGTTTCTAGTTTGGAATATCCTAAAGAAACCGCACGTCTTGATGATTCAATTCCTCACATGTCTGATATTCATGAAATGGCTGTGACTGGAAATTCCATAATAGGGGCAATGGCAACTCAACTTCCTATGCCTGATTGGGATGATATGCTCATTATTGCAAATCAGCTCAATCCATTCCCTTTGGATGAGCATGCGGAAGTCAAGACAAGAACAGTCATTGGTAAAAATGCCAAAAAGCCAATGGTTCTTGAAAGTCCCATTTACATTTCTCACATGTCATTCGGAGCTTTGTCTTATGAAACTAAGATAGCTCTTGCCAAAGGAAGCGCAATGGCCAAGACTGCCATGTGCAGTGGTGAAGGGGGAATATTGGCTGATGAGATGAATAGCAGTTATAAGTATATTTTTGAATATGTTCCGAACCATTATAGCTTAACAAAAGAGAACTTATTGAATTGTGATGCAATTGAAATTAAAATAGGGCAGGGAACCAAACCTGGTATGGGAGGACATTTGCCTGCTGAAAAGATTACTGAAGAGATAGCGGAAATCAGGGGAAAACCTATGGGTGAGGATATTATAAGCCCATCATTATATGATGAGATCAAATCTAAAGATGATTTGAAAAATCTTATAACCTATTTGCGTGAAGAATCTGATGGAAGGCCGATAGGTGTTAAAATTGCAGCAGGTAGGATTGAAGAGGATTTGGAATTCATATGCTTTGCTGAGCCTGACTTCATTACTATTGATGGCAGAGGAGGGGCAACAGGTGCAAGCCCTAAGATCATACGTGATGCAAGTTCAGTTCCAACAGTATATGCATTATCCAGAGCAAGGAAATATTTGGATGAAAATGGTATTGGCATTGATTTGGTAATTACAGGTGGCTTGAGGGTATCCTCTGACTTTGCAAAGGCATTATCCTTAGGTGCTGATGCAATAGCCGTTGCAACAGCTGCATTGATGGCCGCAGGATGTCAGCAGTATCGTATTTGTGGCAGTGGCAATTGTCCTGTAGGCATTGCCACTCAAAATAAGGACTTAAGAAAGAGGCTGGACATTGATTTGGCTTCTAAAAGAGTATATAACTATTTGAATGTTTCATTGGAGGAAATTAAGACATTTGCAAGAATTACTGGGCATGATGATATTCATGATTTGTCCTTGGATAATTTAGCAACATTTAATAGTGAAATATCAAATTTCACTGATATTTCCCATGTTTAATTGCTTTTATTTTTTTATTTTTTTTTAATCATATTTTGATTTTATAATGATGTGCCATGATTAGGAAAATCTTATAAAATGGCAAAGATTTATAAATGAGCAAATGTATAAATTCTGTATTAAAATATGGGGTTATGTAATGGAAGAGGAATATATTTCAGTGTCTCAGCTTACAGACTATATAAGGAAACTGATCAATTCAGACTCTAGATTGAAGCAAGTCTATGTAAGGGGAGAGATATCTAATTTTAAGCGTTATTCATCTGGGCATTGCTATTTCAGCCTTAAGGACGAAGGCAGTGTTATTCCAGGGGTCATGTTTTACGGTTTTGCCTCTAAACTTAAATTTGAACCTAAAAATGGAATGAAGGTTTTGGTTAGAGGATATGTTGATGTCTATAAATCCCGTGGAAACTATCAGCTCTATGCTCAAAGGATTATCGAAGATGGATTGGGCGAATTGCATATTGCATTTGAGCAATTGAAAAAGGAACTGGAAAGCAAGGGCTATTTTGAGGATGACTTGAAAAAGCCAATACCTAAGTTTCCTAAAAGGATAGGGGTTGTCACTGCTGCAACTGGAGCCGCCATTAGGGATATTGTAACAACCATCAAGAGAAGATGGCCTTTATGTGAAATCATTCTATTTCCATCTCTTGTTCAGGGAAGTCTCGCTGCCAACAATATAGTAAGGCAAATATTTGTCGCTGACAATGAATTCGAGCTGGACACTCTTATTGTAGGAAGAGGTGGGGGAAACATAGAGGACTTATGGGCATTTAATGAAAGGATTGTTGCAAAGGCAATACTTGCATGTGAAACTCCTGTAATAAGTGCAGTAGGTCACGAAATCGATTGGACCATTGCCGATTATGTTGCGGATATAAGGGCAGCAACTCCAACTGCTGCTGCAGAAATTGCTGTTCCGGATATTAGGGAAATAAGTTCAAAAGTGGATGATTTGGATTCAAGGGCAAGCAATGTTATGGCCAAGCAATTGAATGATAATCTTGAGAAATTCGAAAGGATAAAAAATAGACCTTTATTCAAGAATCCTCATATGATTCATGAAAGGAGAGGAATGGATTTGGACTTCATTAAAGGCAGATTAGTCTCTTCTTCAAAGGAAATGATACATTCAAATCAAATGAGATTATCTAAAGTCAAGAGTTCTAATGTTTTCAGGAATCCTCAGTCAATTTTAGATGAGAAAACAATTAAATTATCAAGGAATATCGATAAGCTAAAGGTTTTAAATCCTTTATTGACTATACAAAGAGGTTATGCGGTAGCAAGATCCAAAGGAAAGGTAGTCTCTTATGCAAAAGATTTGAAGAAAGATGAGGAATTGGAATTAGAATTTAAGGATGGCAAAGTAAATACAAGAGTTTTATAATTATAGAATTGAAAATTAAAAAAAATTATCGAAGGTGATATGATGGTGGAAGAAAAGGAGAATTTTAGTTTTGAAGAGAAATTAGCTGAATTGGAAAAAATTGTAAACAACTTGGAAACTGGTGAAGTTTCATTGGATGATGCAATAGAAGAGTTTAAGAAAGCTATGATTTTAGTCAAGGAATGTGATGAAAAACTGAGTAGCGCTCAGGAAGCTATTGCAAAAATAGTGAATGACAATAAAGAAGTAGTTGAATTTGAAGTAAATGAATAATTTTTTAAAAATAGAAATAAGAAGATTTTCAATCTTCTTTTTTTAATTTATTTTAACTTTTTTTAATAATTCTACTAATAAACTTGAGTATACTCCAATAAGTACTCAGAGTAATTCTTATCAAGTATTCTTAGTGCAGAAGCATACTGTGGGCTTGTAGCAGACCTTTCTTCCACTAGGTTTCTCAAGCTGCTGTTTTTCATGTGTTCCCTAACTTCCCTAAGCACGAAGTCGATGGTGTTCCTATTGTATGCTTCAATCTCTTCCCTACTCATTTCATAAAGATTGTAGGTCTCTAAATCGTAATTTTTAGTTGGACTCATAAGCACATTGATATAACTGTAATATTCTCCAATGTCCTCGAAGAATGCATCAACTCCCATATATGCAAGAAGAGGAATGAATTGTGCTTCAGCAAATGGGAATATCAAGTAGCTGGATGCTTTCATGTTTTGCCTAAGTGCAACAATCAAGTCAACCAAATCCCTTGGATGAAGAAGAAGATCATCTGCATTCGCTATAATGAATCCATTGTATCCGAGTTCTTCAAGTTCCTTAAGGCATTTGATACGCAAGTCGATGTACTTGCTTCCTTGGATAACTGCTATTTCCTTGTCTTCAACAAGTTTTGCTTTTTCAATGGTTTGATTAACGCTCCACTCTGCAATTTCCTTTTCAACATCATAAGCTGAGGATTCATCATCAGCTATGGAAAAGTCATCCTTATTGATTATTGTTGGAGTTTCCAAATCTCCAAGCTTCCCATATCTTCCAGGACCGTCATGGCTTTTGATTTCAAATTGTTTCATTTTATCTGTAATTCCTTATTTTTAATGATTCAATTAATTATCTATTCCTTTTTATAATTAATGTTTTTGCAAGTTTCATCTATTTCTTAATTATTTTAGCAGTTATTAGTGCATTTAAAAATCTTTAAAATTTATATAACAATGTTTAGAAAAATACTTAATTAACTTAACTGAAGTAAACTTTTTATATATTAAGAAATATACTATCTTTAATATGTAAAATTATATGCTAACTACAAATGATTCCCTTAGTAAGGGGGGATTTTTATGAATGAAAATGAGACCATGATTCCAGAACACGTAAACTACTTAATGAACTTATTGAAAAGCTATGAAATGTTTTTTAGAAAAAACATGGAAAATTTAGATATTAACATTGGTGAAATACCAATTCTTATGGAAATTTATACAAATGAAGGTCTTAATCAAATAGATTTGGTAAGGCAATTCCATGTGACTGAAGCTAACATTAGCAAAATCACTAAAAACTTATTGATTAAAGGATTAATCACTAAAACCATTGATGCTGAAAACAATACCAAAAAAATATTATTGTTGACTGAAGATGGAAAAAAGACTTGCCAAATTTTGCTTGACATATTCGATCAATGGAAAGATGCAACTATCGGGGACATTCCTACAGATGAGCTGGTTGCTTTTGCAAGAACTTTGAAAAAGCTTTCCGACAATTCAGTGGATGTCTTATCTTAGACATCTAATATTTTTTTTATTTTACTTTTTTTCAATATTTTTTAATAAATTCTATTTTTTTGCACTGCTATTTTTTGATTATTTTTTCACTAAACCCTATTTTTTTAAAATTTTTCTAATTTTTTATCTCAATTTTAATCGATTATTTCTCTAATTTAAGGCTAACCTAAACTTTATCAAATGGTGTAATCTTTTAGGTTACACTTTCAAAATTTTACAAAACCTTTATATACTATTCTAATATAACTATAATTAAGGACGTGAGGAAAACCTATGATTGTCCTAGGTGTGTTTTTCAATGTCTGTGTTAGATACTCTTAAATCCCTCATCGGTAGGGCAAATAAAGATATAGAAGAGAATTTATCTAAAGAAGCAGAGTCTGTTGAAGAAGCTGCTGATGCTATACAGACATCTTCAGAAGAGGAAATTGAAACCAAATCTGATTCTGAAACTATTTCTGAAGAAGAGGCTGCTGAAGAGGTAGCTGAAGCTGAAGAAGAAGTTGAAGCTGAAGAGGCTCCTGTTGAAGAAGAAGCTGTTGAAGAAGCAGTTGGAGAGGTTCCTGAAGAGGAAGTTTCTTTAGATAATGCGGAAGAATCAATTGATGATAAACTTTCAGAAGATGAAGAGTCTTTAGAAGTAGCTATTGAAGAGGTTGCGGAAGAAGAATCTTCAGAAGAAAATGAAGAGAGCGATAATATGACTTTATTAAAAGAAAATGATATATATTCAATGGATGATATTGATAAAGAATTTACTCAAAAATTCGTTGATGCTGGAATTGAAACTGTAGACCACTGTTTCCAATGTGGTACCTGTGGTGGAGGATGTCCTTCTGGTAGAAGAACTCCTTACAGAGTAAGACAAATTGTAAGAAAATGTTTATTAGGACTCAGAGAGGAAGTAGTATCTGATCCTGCATTATGGATGTGTACCACCTGTTACACCTGCCAAGAAAGATGTCCTAGAAGTGTAAAAATCGTAGACATCATCAAAATGGCACGTAACGAAGCAGCTAAAGCTGGATACATGGCAGACGCACACAAAGCAACTGGTTCATTCGTAATTAAATTTGGTCACGGTGTACCAATCAACGACAAAACCAAAGACTTAAGAAAAGCTATTGGACTTGACGAATTACCTCCAACAGTACATTCTTTCCCTGAAGCTTTAGAAGAAGTCCAAAAAATCTGTGCAGCATGTGAATTTGATAAATTAATCGGTTTCAACATGGAAACTGGAGAATTAGAATAAACATATTGAAGGAGTTATTATTATGGAGATTGCATATTTCTTAGGTTGTATTATGAACAACCGTTACCCTGGTATCGAAAAAGCAACCAGAATCTTATTCGATAAATTAGACATTGAATTAAAAGACATGGAAGGAGCTTCCTGTTGTCCTGCACCTGGTGTATTCGGATCCTTTGACCAAACCACCTGGGCAACTATTGCAGCACGTAACCTCGCTATTGCAGAAGAAATGGGTGCAGACATCATGACCGAATGTAACGGATGTTTCGGTTCCTTACGTGAATGTGACCACTTATTAAAAGAAAACCCAGCTAAAAAAGACGAAATTAACGCTATCTTAGCTGAAACCACTGACAAACAATACAAAGGTGAAACCAAAGTAAGACACTTTGCAGAAATTTTATACAACGACATAGGTCTTGACAAATTATCTGAAATGTTCACCAAAGATTTAGGTATTAACGTTGCAGTACACTACGGTTGTCACTTCTTAAAACCTACCGCAGAAGTAGGTATTGAAGAATCTGCAGAAAACCCAACTATCTTAGATGAATTAGTAGAAATCACCGGTGCTAAATCTGTACCTTACAAAAACAAAATGATGTGCTGTGGTGCAGGTGGAGGTTTAAGAGCAAGAGATATTGACGTAACCTTAAGTTACACCAAAGAAAAACTCGACGCTATGGCTGAAGCTGGTGTAGACGCTATTGTAGAAGTTTGTCCATTCTGTCACTTACAATTCGATGTAGGTCAAACTGAAGTAAACGCAAAATACGGAACTGACTTCGCATTCCCTGTAATGCACTTAGCTCAATTATACGGATTAGCTATGGGATTAAGCGCAGACGAATTAACTTTCGACGCACAATTAATCGACGCAGCTCCTGTATTAGAAAAAATTGAATAAGTAGATTACTCTACTTATCTTTTCTTTTTTTTAAAAAATTTTTTTTAGTTCGCATAGTTACTAATTATTAAGTTTGCTATTTTTCGATCTTTCATTTCTTGCATGATTAAAAATAATTTGTATATTACTAAACTGATTTAATAAAATTGAATTATTACATTGTATAAAAATTATTAGTATAATAATAAACTATATTAATTACTATAACTAAAAATATATTCATATAATTTAATAATATAAAAATTATATGAGATTTGGATAATAATTAAACTAGTTTTGCTGGTATGCTTACTGGTTTTGCTAGATGATTTTAATAAATTAAGAATTTGGAGAAATAATATGTTTATTGCAATTTTAGGTGGAATATTTAAATTTAAAGACCTTCCTGAAGAATACGGTCCTTATGTGCAATTTAAAGCGGCTATTGAAGGTAGAGATGAAATTGATGATCAAGATGAAATCGCTATTTTAGACATTACTGGTACCGGTAGTCATCATGTTCTCTTTTTAGACAAATACAATAATCTTAATGAAATCAAAAGAGAGTTAAGAGAAGCAGATGCAAAAGTTAATGTTACTACCTTAAAAATATTGGAAGGACATTTATGAGTACATTGCCTATAGAACAATCCTGGTTGGTTATGGTTAACCTTTCTTCAGAATTGCACAAGAGAGGAGTTCCAATTCCAAATGAATTGAATAAGGACTTAGGTTTGGTTAAATCCCAAATTGGGTTCTATAAGAAAGACCCTTCTCATCCAGATATGATCAATGAGATGGCTAGGGCGGACATGTCCTTAAATGAAATTCAAGGAATCTTGCTTTCTCTTGCGGAAAGTTATGACAAGGAATTTTATGAAGAATGGTTAGACAAGCTTCAAAGAGCAAATAGGGGAGAAGAGATCTTTAAGATTCCAGACACCCAATCAAAATTCATTCAAAATGTTCCTCCAGGATTATCATATGCAAAGATTACTTTAAGAAATCCAATTGCAGAGGATAGAATACAGGAAATAGCTGAATATTATGGACTTATAATGGAATTTGACACCGATTCAACAATTGCGTTGTATGGTGAAAAATCAAATATCCAATTAGCTTTAAAGGAAATGGCTCCATTTTTCGCTGAATAAACATAATAATAAAAGATTATTCTTTTTTTTAAATTATTTTTTATAATTATAATTTTACGTTGAATTTTAAAGTTTTAAGGATGTTTTAAAATGAAAATTTTAGCAATTAGTGATGTACACGGTAAAAAGAGTGAAAGCTTAATCGATTACTTAAAACAAAATGATGATATTTCTTTAGTATTGATTGCTGGAGATATTACAGATTTCAGCATTACTGAATTTGAACCGTTAAGTTTTGTAAAACCATTCATTGATGAAATCGTTGAAGAATGTAATGTGGATGTATTTGCAATTCCAGGTAACTGTGACCCTGCAGGAATCTGTAATGCGATTAAGGAAAGCGGTCCTGATGAAAGGCCTGCATTCTGTTTGCATGATCAATTGATAGCTTATGAAAATGTGGTAATCATGGGTTATGGGGGATCCAACCCTACTCCATTCAACACTCCTGGTGAAATCGATGATGACAAGATTTATCGCCATGTATATGAGCTTTTAGCTGAGTATGACTATATTGGAAACGATGCGGTTCCTAGAGTAACCATTTTGCTTACTCATGCCCCTCCATATGACACAAAAGCGGATACCATTGAAAGCGGTGCTCATGTAGGAAGTCAAGGTGTTAAAAAACCTATTCATGAATTCCAACCTAACATAAACATCTGCGGTCATGTACACGAAGCATGTTCCATTGACATGGTGGGAAATACCACTGTTGCAAACCCTGGAAGACTTGAAGATGGTCATGCAGTTTTAATTGAAGTGGATGAAAACGCTATGTACACTATAGGAATTGTTTCCTTGGAATAAATCCACTCCTTTTCTTTTTATTTTTCCAAAATTTTCTATTTTTTAACTATTATTAAAGGCTCTTATATTATTCTTAACTATTCTTTAAATTATTCTTAACTATTTTTCCACTATTTTTCATGTTTTCATTTTTATACAAAAATCAAATATAAAACTTTATAAAATGTTAATAGTAAATATTATTAATAATTAAAAACATATCTATATTTTCAAAATTTAACTATTTTTTGCTTTTATTTAGTATGGGCTTTAAATAAGATGATTTAATGGCTTATTTTTTTATTTATCAGTGAATTAATAGTTAAATGATGAAAAAACAATTTATAATTCTTTGAATTATATCAATTAAGGTGTGATTTTATGATTCTAGTTCAGAGAGGACTTAAAGGGAAAGTATATGCTGAACCTTTTTCAAAAGGGATTCTTTCACGTACGCTTATACGTGCAGAATTAGATCCCAGCAAAGCTTATGAAATAGCGAACAAGATAGAATCAGACTTGATGGAAAAGAGTATTTCTTCAATAACAACTGATGATATAGTTAAAAGAATTGTCAACCTGTTGGAGCAGGAAGACCCTCTAATTGCTGAAAATTATCTGAATTGGAGAAAGATACGAAAGACAGATGCGCCATTGATCATTTTAATTGGCGGTGTTTCCGGTATCGGAACTTCATCCATATCATATGAGATATCTAGAAAATTGGGTATTAAAGGCATGATGAACACTGATATGATTAGAGAAGTCATGCGAAAGATTGTATCGAAGGAATTAAGTCCTGTGCTCCATGAATCATCATTTATGGCTCATGAAGCTTTAAGGGTGGCTCCTCCACCTGAATTCGATCATGTTTTGGCAGGATTTAAAGATCATGTCACAACTGTAAGCGTTGGTGTGGAAGCTGTCATTGAAAGGGCATTGACTGAAGGAATAAGCATTATCATTGAAGGAGTCCATATAGTTCCTGGATTTATCCGTAAAGACCTGATGGAAAAGGATAATGTTTTAATGTTTGTATTAAGCCTTGAAGATGAGGAAATGCATAAAAGCAGACTTTATTCACGATGCAGTGACGGTTGGGCCCATAGGTCCCTGCAGAAGTATTTGGATAACTTTGAGGCAATCAGAAAGATCCAAAAGTACATTAAAGATCAAGGAAATAAGGAAAGAGTTCCTGTTGTTGAGAATATAGATAGAATTACAACTATAGATTTTATAATTAATTCAATCGCTGAAACATATGGAGGTTTGAATAATGTTAGAAAAGACAAAAGTTAAAGACTTAATGACAAAAGACGTTTTAACAGTTGAATGTGAAGAAGCAACTGTTTTCGCTTTTGAAAAGCTAATGAAGAATAAGATAAGTGCAATGCCTGTTGTTGACAATGGAAAAATGGTTGGTATCGTAACCGCTACAGATTTAGGGCATAACTTGATTTTAGACAATTATCAATATGGTACCAAAGTGGAATCTGCTATGGTTAAGGATGTTGCATGCGTATCTTCTGAAGATACCATTAAAGATGCTGTTTCTGTCATGTTTGATAATGCTCCTGGAGATAACATCATAAACCAGTTGCCTGTAGTTGACGATGGTGAGCTTGTAGGTATCATATCTGATGGAGATATTATTAAGATATTAAAAGAATACTTGTAAATTTATTTTTTGTTCATTTCCTTATTTTAATTATATTTCCCTTTTCTTATCTTTAATCATATTTCTATTTTTATAATTTTATTTCATAATTAATTTTATTTATTTAACCTATTTTAGCTTGTTTTTATCATTTTTTGTTCTATTTTAAAAAATACTCTTAGTTATCTTCTGTTTCTTGAAATAAGGCTATTCTAATTGAAATGTTTTTTAATTAATAAACTTTATATAAGATTAATATAATATATTATAATTGGCTAGACTGGAGGGTTAGGAGTCCTCTGTAAGCACAAATCTCCTTTGGTGCAGTCGAAATAAAGGAGGCGGCATTTGGATTCAATCATGGCCTGTGAAGCTGATGTCGAAGCCTCGTCCTGCAGGATCAATGGTGTCATGGATATTACTGGAGGGTAATATTTAATTGGCTTTATTGTGGGAACGTGTCAGGCCTGGAAAGGAGCAGCTCTACCGCTTACAGCTGATGCTTGTAGAACCGCGGGGTGGAGTTAGTTTTTCAGATAACTATGTTTGATGAAGGGTGTCCACTCCTTTATGCGCCACTTAAATGACTTTTTTTAATATTTCTAATCACTTCTAATAAAGATAGAGATATCCCATTCTTAAAAAGAAAAAGTTTATATAATAAGTAAATATAAAATAGTAATGTTGTATTTTATACACATATTTTTAATTACTTTTTTTAATGTCTAGTCGGGATGGCCCAGCCTGGTACGGCGTCGGACTGCTAATCCGATGATCAATAGATCACCGGGGTTCAAATCCCCGTCCCGGCGCTTTTTTTAAACTTTTTTTTATTCTTAACTTTCTAATAGTGATTTTAATATAATTTTTTAAAAAAATAAGAGTTTTAATCGATTATCATATCTGCTTAATAATCAATTAAAACTAAAGATTAATGTCTGATTGACTAATCTAAAAGCTTATGGAACTGAATTGCCCATATAACTTATAGTTTTTTGTATTCCAGTTTCTGATTTTTCCCAAGGTGTTTCTTTTGCTTGTTGTATCTGCAACCACCCATTTCTTGTTTATATACATCTGTGTCCATATATGGCCTGAAACATAACCGCTGGTAAACTTGCAGTTATCTCCCTTGACATATCTTGCAGGAATTCCAGAAGCCCTTGACAATGCAATCAATAAATGGCTTTGGTCAACGCAATTGCCCTTTTTAGCTTTGAGTGTCTTCACGGCACCTCTTAATGTGTTTCTATATTTCTTGTAGTGGATATTGTCACGAACCCAATTGAATAGCTTCTTGCCTTTCTCATAATCTGTTTTGAGTTTGGAGGTCAGTGTCTTGGCCAAATCTTGAATATTCTTATTCTTCACTTGGCAGTTTTTAGTGCTTGAAAGGTATTTCCTTAAAGCTTCATTAATTGAAGTCTTTCCAATGCTAACTGATTTTGTTTTAGCCTTTGAAACGTTTGATTTTGTTTTGTTTGTTTTCTTTGTGCTTGCAGTGCTTTTCTTTGTCGTTGCCTTTGTTGTCTTTGTTGTATTTTTAGCGGAAACCTTAAGTTTCACAGTTGATTTTCCATTTATGTCCACATTGATTTTGCTGGTATTGAAATTAATGTTGGCCTCATCGGATTTAGTCAAATCCAATAGGTATTTGCTAGGATCCAGCCTATCTAAAATATTATTCAATATGTTATGGATATTATTTAGTGCCATTTCAGCTAATCTTCCCTCTTTAACAGATTTATCATCATTATTAGAAGGGGCATTTGAAGTGTTCTTTGTTTTATTTGTTGCTTTGGTTTTATTGCTTTTTACCGTGTTGGTTGTGGTCTTATTCGTTGTTTTATTGCTTGATTTTCCAATTGAATTTACAGTGGATTTGGCATCCTTTTTTATTTTAGATTTGATCTTATCCAAATCCAAATCATCAAGCTTTATTGAATTAGGCAATCTATTGTTCTTATTGGAGAAATCCAAACATTTGCTGTATGAAAGAATCAATTGATTGTATGGTATATTTCCCTTTGATGATGAAACCCAATTCGGAGCTCTTTTGTTTTTATCAATGAATTTTCTGGTTTTGCTGGCTATCTTGATATATTCAGTCTTATTTAAAGTTCCTTTTACAGATTTTGAATTTGCATTGCTGTATTTCTTAACCAAATTCTTCTTAATCACAATCTTTGAATTTGAGTTGTTTTCAACAGCCTTTGTCATCAGATACAAATATTCTGTATTTGAATAGTTTCTATTGCTGATTTTCACTTTAGGGAATTTTCCATTCTTCTCCACGTAGTTCATAAAGCTTGTGGATGTTTTTGCCAATGTTTTCTTGTTCACTGTTGTTGTATTCTCTTTTGATTTAGTTGTGCTTGTCTTCTTAATACTTGTTTTCTTAGTTGAATTTGTCTTTGCTTTAGAGGTAATATTTACTGCTGCCTTGTTGCTTGAAGAATTAGATTTAAGGATATTCTTATCCAAATCATCATAATTATTCACACTTTGAGCGTTGATGCTACTTAAGCTAAAAAACAGCACTACCAATAAAGCTATAATAATCATTTTAGTTCTAATGCTAACACCTCATATTATTTATTCTCCTCCTTCTATTTTCTAAACTATCTTTAAAATTGTCTATTTTTTATTTTAAAGATTAGTTAATTCATATTTTAACTTTTTAATTTAAATATATTTTCTAATTGTGATTTTGTGTAAAATCACAGTTTTGTTTCCATAAAAAAGATTATATATTACTTATATCTTGATATAAAAATTAAAATTGGGTTGAAATTTATATTATGGTTCTTAAATTGATTTGATTTCGTAAATTTCATGTCCGAATTTAAGTTTAATCATAGTAAAATTTATTATATTTGTATAAACAAACTTTATATTGATTTTAATAAAGACAAGTATTTTACAAAGGACTAAAGCATGTTTAAAGAAAAGAATATAATTATAAAAAATCCATTGAAAGAGGATATACGTTTTGGACTGGTTTATCCAAATGTTTACAAGACTGCAATGAGTTCCTTAGGTTACCAGATTATTTATAATTATGTCAATGAAAGAGAGGACACATACTCTGAAAGGATTATCTATCCTTCTACAAGAAGTTTGGAGACCAACAGTCCATTGTCTGATTTTGACATTGTTTCATTTTCCCTTCAATATGAACAGGATTATTTCCATGTTTTGGAGATGTTGAGGGAAGCAGGCATTCCACTTAGAAGGGAAGATAGGGCATCTGATGATCCTTTAATCATTGCTGGCGGTCCTTGCGCTAGTGCTAATCCATTGCCTCTATCTGACTTTATAGACATTTTTGTTGTAGGGGAAGCTGAAGCTGTTTTGTATGACTTTTTGGATTTGTATTCTTCATTAAAGCTATCTAAAAGGAGCAAAAAGAATAAAATCAATAATAATTGGGATAGTTTTGATAATGAAAAAATGGATTTGTCTCCGTTTTTAGATATTGAAGGTTTATACATCTCTGAATTCAATAATGAAACAAATATAGTGCTATCAGATGATATGGAAAGTATTTATCATCTGACTTGCCCAATCGTTACAGAAACCGATGATAAGGATTTCATTCCAGCATTTTCCAATTCCATTCTATTGAATGTTTCAAGGGCATGTACTAGAGGATGCAGGTTCTGCATGTCCAGCTATATGTATAGGCCTCTTAGGGAAACCAATTTGGATGATCTCTTTTCAATTGCAGATGAAGCTAGAGCAAACACTGGCTTGAATAAGATATCATTGATTGGTGCAGCTGTATCAGATTACTCACAGATAAATGAATTGACAGAAGGATTGAATGAAAGGGGATTTCAGGTATCAACACCTTCCATGAGAATTGAATCAATCACAATGGAAACATTGGCTGCACTCAAGTCAAGCGGATTGAAGACATTGACAATAGCTCCGGAATCAATTTATTCCCTAAGGCGCAGAATCAATAAGGACATCAGGGATGAAGAGATCCTAAGGGTTATAAGTGATGCTGTTGAACTAGGTTTTAATATTAAATTGTATTTTTTAATCGGTTTGCCCTATGAGTCTGAAGACGATATTGGAGAACTTGCAAATATGATGAAGCAAATTGATTCCATGAAGTATAATATCGATTCAAATCCCACATCTTCAATTAAATTAAACGACAATTCAATTAAATCAACACTTAATTCATCATCTGGGAATGATTCTGTTTCAAGTGCTTCAAAATCTAAAAAATCAAGGAAAAAGGATAAAAAATCCAAGTCTAATAAAAAAGCTAAGGTTTCAATTAGCTTTAGTGTAAACCCTGTCATTCCAAAGCCACATACCCCTCTCCAGTGGGAAAGATATGACATGAAGGAAATCAAGTCAAAGATAAGATATCTCAAGAAGAATCTTAAGGGGTTGGACATTAAGTTTGACAGCGCTAAGATGGGACTTATACAATATGTATTATCCTGTGGAGACAAGGATATTGGAAACCTTATTGAAAGGTCTTTGAATGAAAAGATCAGTATTCGAGAGTGGGGTGAAAAAGCTCCAAGTTATGATTTGGAAGATGACTTGCCTTGGGATTCAATCAATGTAAGTGTAAGCAAGGAGTTCTTGAAGTCCGAATATGAAAAGATTAAGACTGGTGAGCAGACACCTTGGTGTGAAGACGGAATCTGTTACGATTGTGGAGCTTGCAATTAAAAATATATAAAATATTAATTCAAATATATTAATGTAAAAAATTTATTAATTATTAATTTATTTATTTTAAATTAATCAATTCAAATATTGTTTTAAATTATTCTTATTAATTGTTATTTTTATTAAAGGTGTTATTATGTTAAATCCTGCAAAAAGAGTTGAAGAAATAGAATTATCTCTAATTAGAAAAATGTTTGAAGTCACTAATCATGATGCAGTTAATTTAGGGATTGGAGAACCTGACTTTGATGTTCCTCAAAATATCAAGGATGCAATGAAAAGAGCTATTGATGAAGGATACACCAAATACACTTCAAACAAAGGGTTGATTGAACTTAGGGAAGCTATTGTGGATAAGCTTGCTAAGGACAACAATATAAAGACTGATGCTGAAAACGTTATAGTCACTTGCGGTGCAAGTGAATCCTTATACGCTGCTGCACAGGCTTTGTTTGGAAAAGGCGACAATGTGCTTGTTCCAAATCCAGGATTCCTATCATATTACACTTGTGTGCAATTGGCTGAAGCCAATGTTGTTGAAGTGACAACTCCTATGGAAAACGATTTTAAGATGAAAGTGGATGACGTTCAGGAAAAGATTGACAAGAACACAAAAGGATTGATCATCAACTCACCTTCCAATCCAACCGGTGCAGTGATGGATAAGGAAGACATCAAGGGAATTGCAGATTTGGCTACAGACCATGACTTTTACATTATTTCAGATGAGATTTATGAAAAGATCATTTATGGAACCAAAAACCACTCTCCTGCAGAATACTGTGACAATGTAATAACCATTAATGGATTTTCAAAAACCTATGCAATGACAGGTCTTAGAGTTGGCTATATGGTTGCAAATGATGAAGTGACTGAGAATTTGCTTAAGGTTCACCAATACTGTACTGCAAATGCCCCTTCTGTTTCTCAAGTTGGAGCTATTGAAGCTCTTACAGGTCCACAGGACTCCGTTAAAAAGATGGTGTCTGAGTTTTCAAGAAGAAGGGACTTGATTGTTTCAAGCTTAAACGATATGGGATATGAAACAGTGGACTGTCAAGGTGCATTCTATGTTTTCCCTAAAGTTGACAGACCTATGGAATTTGTAAAGGCTGCTGCAGAAGCTGGAGTCATCTCAGTTCCAGGATCTCCATTTGGAAGCTTAGGAGAAGAGCATGTAAGAATGTCCTATGCTAATTCATATGAAAACATTGAAAAGGCAATGGATATCCTAAAGGATTTGGATTATTAGATTTTAATCCATTTAATTTTATTCAATTTTATTTTAAGAGATTAATTATTAAAAATTTGTTAATCTTTTAATCTTTTCATTTTTTAAACTTTTTTAATAAAAAATATATATTAAAACTTACAGAATATTAAGTAGTAATAAAAATATTAATTTTTGTATTACAATTTTGTATTTTTTTTAAAGATTAGTATTATTTTTAAATCAATCAATTAGAAAAATATAAATTAATAAATTTATAAATTGATAACTGAATTAAGTATTAATTATTGATAAAATCAATGAACATAAAGAATTGATAATATGAAAAAAGAGGATAGGGAACGGTTAGGAAAAAGGGCAGCTTATGTGGCTATTTTAGGAAATATTTTCTTAACTGTTTTCAACATTGCTGTAGGGATAATGTCTGGAAGTTATGCGCTCATATCTGAAGGGGCTCATACAATATCCGATATAGTTACCTCAATAATCGCTTATGTCGGATTCAAGATAGGCAGCAAGCCTGCAGATGCTGAGCATCCATTAGGTCATGGAAGGGCTGAAGCAATTGCAGGATTGGTGATTGTAGTATTCTTGGCAATCATTGCTTACGAAATCATTACAGGTGCGCTATATAGATTGTTCTTCGGAGGTGCACTTGCTATTCCAGAGCCATTGGCTGTTATCATGGCAATCATTGGTGTTATTGTAAACTTTGCAATGAGTCAATATATCATTAAATTAGGGAGTATGGTGAATAGTCCTGCAATTGTTGCTGATGGAAAGCATCAAAGAGTTGATATAATGTCCTCACTTGCAATATTGTTCGCTATCCTCATTGCACAATATGGTTTCCCTCATTTGGATCCATTGATTGGACTGTTAATCGGTTTATTAATCGTTAAGACAGCTATTGGGGTTGTTCGTGAAAATTTAGATAGCATTATGGGTAAGGTTCCATCTCCAGAGTTGGTTGACAAGATTATAGAGGTTTCCAATTCAGTAGACAAGGTTTGCGGTACACATGATGTAAGGGTGAATTATTTAGGTTCATATGCTACTGTCACTTTACACATTGAGCTTCCGCCGGAAATGAGTTTGGATGAATCCCATAAGGTTGTTCATTTGGTTCAGAATAAGATTTTAGAGGATATGGATCTTATTCATGGAGTAACTGCTCATGCATGTCCATTCGGTTTGGAATATGACCATGATCAACAGCTTGATGAATGATTAATATCATCATCAAAATATGTCTTAAACATAGATAAAAAATTTTTCATGTTTCTGTTTATTTTTTTAAATTTTTTTCTTTAAAATTTCAACCTTTTTCCTTAATAAATTGAAATTTTAAATTATTTTTCATTTTTTAACTAAATAAGGTTTATTTTTCAATTAAAGCTAAATAAATTGGGTATAAATAGTATAAAGGACAAATAATATTAATTTTTTTCATTATTTTAATGATTTTAATTGATTTTTAATATAAGTTTATTATTTTTGGATTATTTTATTTATTAAGTGTA
>NZ_JAEDCO010000028.1 GCF_016294135.1 Methanobrevibacter ruminantium | reverse complement strand
AGATAAGTTAAAATAAGTTAAGATAAGTTAAAATAAGTTAAGATAAGTTAAGATAAGTGAAAAGAATTAAAAAAAAGAAATAATTTTTAAGTTTAAGTTTTTAAAAAATTCAAAAAAAGAAAGAAAAAAGAATTATTAAAAAGGAATAATCTTATTTAATAATTACATCCATAAATTCGAAATTATCACCATCAAACAATCCTTTATCGGATATTTTAATGGATGGAATTACCAGCAATGCCATGAATGCCATTGTCATGAATGGCGCTTCCACTTGACATCCTAATGCTTTAACTATATTATGTAAAATGCCTAATTTTTCAGCTACCTTATTCACATCTTCATTAGACATCAATCCAGCAATAGGGAGAGGTAATGAGTCAGAGAAATCTTCACTAACAACGGAAATACCTCCTTTATCATCAATTACTTGATTTACTGCATCCGCCATCATTTGAGAGTTATAGCCGATGACGATTATGTTATGTGAGTCATGTGCAACTGATGAAGCGATTGCTCCTTTCTTAAGTCCAAATCCTTTAATGAATGCGTTAGCAATAGTGTTTCCACCATAACGTTCTACAACAGCAATTTTTAAGACGTCCTGAAAAATGTCAGGTTGCACTATACCATCTTTTACATATAGCTTTGCAGTTGCTTTTTTAGTTAAGAGTTCACCGTCAAAGCACTCTATTACATTGACTTCGCATTCGTCACCGTCATAATGTATGTCAAAGTCACTTGCAGTCTTCTTAGTGGTATTGATTGTATTTCTAGGTTCGATTTCCGGAACGTCAAATAAAACGTTCTCTCCATCGAATACACATTTTCCACCGACATATGTTTTTAGAACGTTACAGTCATATATGCTGTCAACAATTATAAAATCAGCGTTTGCACCAGGTACAATAGCTCCACAATTTAGGTTATAATGATATCCTGGGTTGATTGTTACCATATTAATTGCTTTAATAGGATCAATTCCTAAATCAACTGCCTTATTAATGGATTTATTCAAATGACCTTTGATTAAATCGTGTGGATGTTTGTCATCACTAACTATAAAATCGAATAAAGGTGAATAAATTTTTCTCTCAAATATGTCTCTAAACATAAGGCCCATAGGTCCTGTAAAATCAACGGATTGACGACCTTCATCTATATTAAAAAGACCTTCCATATCCATAGCTGATGAGCCATCACGGACCATAATTTTCATACCTTTTATCTTTTTCTCAAGAGCTTCTATAACATTACTGCATTCGTGGTCTGTACTTATACCTGCAGCGAGGTATTTATCCAAAGCGTCTCTAGTTACTAGCGGTGCATGGCCATCAATTGGCTTTCCATATTTTCTTGCCAATTCCAATTTCTTATGAACATCTTCATCGCCGTTAATTACACCTGGGAAATTCATCATTTCTCCCAATGCCACAATCTCATCTTTTTTAAGCAAATATTCTATATCAGAGGAATCTAAAACAGCACCAGAAGTCTCAAATCCAGTAGCAGGTACACAGGATGGGGCCGTGAAGAAAAAATTAAATGGAACTTGCTTTGCATTTTCTATCATTGCTTCAACCCCTTCGATTCCTAAAACATTGGCTATTTCATGAGGATCGCAAACAACACCAGTAGTACCATGACGAACTGCAATTTTAGCAAATTGTGCTGGTGTAATCATACTGCTTTCAATATGAATATGGGAATCAATGAATCCTGGAAGCATTAATCCTTTTACATCAACATTTATAATTTCTTTTTCAGAAACTGTAATTGGGGTAACTTCTTTAAATAAACCGTCTTCTATTGTGATTCTAGCCGGATAAATAGTATCAGATATTACATCCAACATATATGCTGTAAATGACATCTTATTCACTCTCTTAAAAACTTTGTAAAGATAGTATTATAAACCATATTTTTTTTTTAATATTTTGCTTAATTAACTCTTTATTTTCCGCATTTATAAAAGTTTTGTGAAAATGATTTCTAACAATGTTATAAGTAAATTTTTTTAATTTAAATTCAAATATAATTATGATGGTGATTAAATGGTTATAATAAGCAAATCATTAAAGATTAGTTCAAGTTCTAATTTTCAGATAATGGATATTACAAGAGATGTTGTAGCGGTTTTGAATGAGATTAATAAGGAAAATAAAATGGATAATGGTATCGTAAACATATTTACAAAGCATTCTACAAGTGCCATTCGTGTAAATGAAAATGAAAAGGGACTTTTATTGGATTTTGAGGAAGCATTAAAAGACATTGTCAAGGAAACGGACAATTATAAACATGATTTCATTGACAATAATGCAGCTTCACATATAAGAGCATTTCTCTTAGGCTCATCTGAAACCATTCCAATAGTGGATGGTAGATTGGACCTTGGAACTTGGCAATCAATATTCTTCGTTGAATTGGAGGGTCCTAGATCAAATAGGACAGTTGAGTTAACTTTTATAGGTGAATGATTATGGAACTCTTAAGAAATCTTGATAAGGTACATACAACTGAAATGGGTGTAGATAGAATTAAAAGGAACATTGAAGTTGATGTTGAAGACATTGTAAAGTATTGCATTGATAAAATAAAACAGGAAAATGCAGTTATTGAACGTAAAGGAAAGAATTATTATGTAACTGTTGATGGGATTATAATCACTGTAAATGCTTCTAGCTATACAATCATAACTGCACATAAAGAGAAAAAATAGATAATGAATTAAAATAGGATTAAAAAATAGTTTAAAAATTTAGAAATAATTATTAATTCAAAAAATTAATTAAAAAAGAAAAAAATAAATTGAATTCAATTAGAGGAATTCAATTTCAAATGCTATAACTGGATATTCCAATTCAAAGTTTCTAATAACTTCAGGGGCTATTTCACCAAAGAATCCAGTTATTTTGCCGTTTTTAGATTCACCGCTGACATCAGCAACTCTACCTGGAATAAAAGTAGTGTTCTTTGAATCACTGATTTTCATACTGTATCCTAAATTGGAAAGCACACTGGAAACGGTTGATTTTATTTCAGTGAAGTTTGCAGAGCTGTGACAAATAATACCTGCTAATTTTTTAACTTGTCTTGTCTTGTTAGCGGATTTATCATCCATGTATAAGACATCACCGATTTCAAAGATCTTTTGTGGAAGGTCTTCATGCTTGTTGTCTTCAAGGAATTCCATTAAGCTATTGAGAAGACTGGTTCTGATCATGGTTCCACTAATGGTGATTGGTTTGGAAACTTGAACATGGTCAATCTCTTCCTGATTCATCTTTTCATATTGGCTTTCTTCACTGGTTAGCATTAAGCTCATTACTTCTTGGAAGCCTAAGCCTACCATAACTTCTCTAATGGTCTTTTCACCTTTAAACCAGTTATCTTCACTTGCTACAGTAACGATATCTGGCAATTTTGCTTCAACTGCATTGATATGGTATTGGATGGTAATGTTTTCAACAATATCAACTTCGTGCAGTATGTCAACTCTGTAAGGTGGGATAAGCACTTCCAATTCGTTGTCATTAATGATGTTAGCATCAAATCTTGCCTTTTCAAGCAATCCTTTAATGTCTTCAGCAGTTAAATCGGTTCCGCCAATCAATTCATTGGTTAAATCAACATGAACATTTCTTACTTTTGGAGTGAAATCAGGGCAGATGATAGTTTCGTCTTCATAAATCACTTCCATAGATTTCACTTTTCCTCCAACTTCAGCAAATGATGCGCAAAGAATGTTTAAGGATTGCTCAACCGCTCTCTCATCAGTTCCAGTTACATCAACAATGATGTTGGTTGTGTCTTCCTTAAGTTTGGTTAATTCCCCGTTGATGATTGGAGGCATTGACAATACCTGTTCATCCTTATCAATAATGAGAGGATACTTATCGAACTTATCAATCAAATGAGCATATTTTTCTCCTTTTGCATGATCTTTCAATATTTCATCAGGAGTCATTTCCTCATCCATTTCAAGAGGAACAAATGAATTTTCGTCTTTTGGTGTTGCAATGTATTTGTATGGTCCACTTATGACATCTGCGTTATGGACACCAATTGCAACTTTCTTACGGTCTCTTCCAATTACCCAATGAAGGTTTTCCTGGAAATCCATGATGTATTTGATCTTGTCTCCTGAGAAGTCAACTCCTTCTATCCTTGCAAATCTGATGTAAGGTCTGATTTCTGCAACTTCTGGACTTACATAAACCTTTTCTCCAGATGGTTCGATTTCATATTTTGGAAGTCCAGTTTCCATTCCTAAGAAACCTTTAAATGATCTTGACACTCCTTCAACAGATAAGTTATCTGGACGATTTGGGAAGAATTCTACTTTAATCTCCTCATCATCATAATCTTCAATATCACTTGCCATCATAGGTAAGGTATCAATAAGCTCATCTTTTTCCATATCAATACCTAAATCCTTTAAATCTTGATATTTAAATGTAATTACAGGCATATTATCTCCTAATACTCTTTAATAATATTTTATAAGTTTAATTTTTAATTTAGAATTAATTAACTAATTTTCATCTAATAATTTTTTTTAATCTTTAATTAATCATAGAGTTCTCTATTTTGATAATTAATTAAAAATAGGATTTATTCTTTATAATCCAAATACGGCGATAAAGAATAAAGATTCAAAGACAAAGTGTAATGCTCTATGAGGTAACCCTGGCATATGTCTAATTGCAATTGAATGGCTTACATCCAATAGGAAATGAATCAAAGCCGCTAAAAATCCCACTTTTAATGAGAAGAATACACAAGACACAAAAATAAAATGGAAAAGTGCTTCCAAAGCTTCATGAACAATCCATGTTTCCATTACAGAATCTAATGCACTGCTGAGGATTCCTCCAAATATTATGTAGAAGTCTCTTACATAGTCCCAAACAAGTCTGCTGTGAACTTCATCGCTTATAGCAAGTGCAATAGCTACATAAAACCATAATAATTGCATTTTCTCACCTCGTATTTAGTTAATCAAATAATAAGTTAATTTCAGTAATAATATTTATTATACTGTGTTTCTTTATGTATATTATTTATTATATAATTATTGTTTTTAGGATTAAAATTAAGAATTATTCCATTCTAAAATTATTATAATTTACAACAATATTTAATAAATACTTTTAATAAATATTAAATTAGAATGTTTTATTTTGAAATTGAAGTTTCGAAGATTACATTTTTAATTAATTATTTTTATTATTTATTCTATTTGGAGGAATATTTTGACAAATAAAGAAATTCCTAAAGATTATGACCATAAAAACGAAGAAAAATGGCAGAAAAAATGGGAAGATGATGAAGTTTATAAATTTATTGGTGATGGAACCCGACCAAGATACATTATAGACACTCCACCACCTTATCCAACTGGATTGCTCCATATGGGCCACATCCTTAACTGGGCTTATATGGACTTCAATGCAAGATACAGAAGAGAAAAAGGTATGGATGTATTGTTCCCACAAGGTTGGGACTGTCATGGTCTCCCTACTGAAGTAAAAGTTGAAGAAACCCATAACATTAAAAAGAATGATGTTACAAGAGCAGAGTTCAGAGATATGTGTACTGAACTCACCACACACAACATTGAAGTTATGAGAGGACAAATGCGTTCTGTTGGTTTCTCACAGGATTGGAGCAGGGAATACATTACCATGACTCCGCAGTACAGAAAAAGAACCCAATTATCATTCTTGAAAATGTATGATCAAGGATTGATCTATCAAGGAATTCACCCTGTAAACTGGTGTCCAAGATGTGAAACAGCTATCGCTTTTGCAGAAGTGGAATACAGTGACAACACCACATTCTTGAACTATGTGAATTTCCCACCTGCAGATGTTCCTGATGATGTTCTTGCAAATGTTGAAGGCAATTCATATGTAAGATATGCTGATTTCCCAGAGAAGGCTGATGCAAGCGTTCCTGGCGTATTGATTGCTACAACTCGTCCTGAGCTTATGTCTGCTTGTGTAGCAGTAGTGGTTCACCCAGATGATGAAAGATACAATTCATTATTAGGCAAGTATGTAGAAGTTCCTTTATCCGGTCAAAAGGTAAAGATCATTGCCGATGAAGAGGTGGATATGGAATACGGTACTGGTGCAGTAATGATTTGTACTTTTGGGGATAAGACTGACGTTGCTTGGGTAAACAAATATGACTTGGATGTAATTGAAGCTATTTCTGAACAAGGAATACTCACTGAAGCTGCAGGAAGATACGAAGGTATGGAACTTTCTGATGCTAAAAAGCAAACCATAGAAGACTTGAAAGCTGAAGGTTACTTAACCAAGCAGGAAGAAGTTGACCAAAATGTAGGCCAATGCTGGAGATGTAAGACTCCTATCGAGATTTTGGTTAAAAAGCAATGGTTTGTAGCTGTAACCAAAATGATTGATGAAAGTAAAAAAGCTTCAAATGAAATGCGTTGGGTTCCAGAACATATGGAAAGCCGTTTATTGAATTGGGCAGATTCCATGGAATGGGATTGGTGTATTTCAAGACAAAGATTATTTGCAACCCCTATTCCTGTATGGTACTGTAAAGACTGTGGTAAGGTAATCCTTCCTGATGAAGACCAATTGCCAATAGACCCAACAGTAGACAAACCAAAACATGCATGTGAATGTGGATGCACTGAATTCATTGGAGAAGAGGATGTATTGGATACTTGGATGGACAGTTCAATTTCTCCACTCTCTGTTGCAAACTGGCCAAATCCTGGTTGGGAAGACATTTTCCCATCAAGCATTCGTCCACAAGGACACGATATCATTAGGACTTGGGCATTCTATACAACTCTCAGATGTTTAGCATTAACCGGTCAGAAACCATTTGATGACATTGTAATCAACGGTATGGTATTCGGTGAAGACGGTTACAAAATGAGTAAATCCCGTGGAAATGTAACTGGTCCTGAAGAGGTTATTGCAGAATATGGTGCAGATCCTTTAAGATTATGGGCTGCTAACAGTGTTCCTGGTTCTGATGTTGCATTTGATTGGAAAAACATCAAGCATGGTTATAAATTCATTAGAAAATTCTGGAATGCATTCAGATTTATCAGTATGCACATCTTCGATGAAGAATCTGAAAAGGCTTTAAGTGGAGATATTGAAGCTATTAAAGCAAACTTGAATCCAATGGATACTTGGATTTTTGCAAAACTCAATAAAGTCAATAAAATCGTAGATGAAGCATTTTATGATTATAAT
The DNA here is from genome assembly GCF_016294135.1 of Methanobrevibacter ruminantium. Classification (NCBI taxonomy): domain Archaea; kingdom Methanobacteriati; phylum Methanobacteriota; class Methanobacteria; order Methanobacteriales; family Methanobacteriaceae; genus Methanobrevibacter; species Methanobrevibacter ruminantium. Next base: position 15,417 of record NZ_JAEDCO010000028.1, on the reverse strand, counting down.
TACAGCATTGCTGTCAATACAATTGAACAGTTCGTATGGCATGATTTCTGTGATGAATACATTGAAGCGGTAAAATACAGATTATACAATGATGACATTAGTGAAGAGTCAAGAATTGCAGCAAAATACACTCTTAGAACTGTAATTGAAGACACTTTAAAATTGCTCGCTCCGATTGCACCCTTCTTTGCAGAAGAGGTTTACCAATACTTTGGCCATGAAGGCAGCATTCACAATGAGCTTTGGCCTGAAATCGACCCTAAATTAGATTCCACTCAAGTGGAAGAGGATGGGGACTTAGCTATTGAACTCATTGGTGAAGTCAGAAGATTCAAATCTGCTTCCAAAATCCCATTGAATGCAGATGTGGAAAGTGCAACTGTTTACTTGAATGAAAAGACAGAAGACTTGAAAGATGTATTTGAATACTTTGCAGATGACATTAAAGGAACTTTAAAACTCCAAAACTTCCAAGTTACCACAGGTAAACCTGAAGTTCATGAGAAGGTAATTGAAATTGAACCTGACATGAGTAAGATTGGACCAACCTTTAAGAAGAATGCTGGTCAAGTTATAGGATTCATCAAGTCAACTGATCCTGATGAAATAGCTAAACAATTAGCTGAAAATGGTGAAATAGCTATTGCTGATGGTGTAATCACTGAAGATTTCCTAAAGATGAAAAAGGAAATCGTCGGTGCAAGTGGTAAGAAAGTTGACATATTGCAATCTGAAAAGCTTGGCGTTATCGTAGAAGTAATCAGATAATTACTTTTAAAGTATTTTTAAAATTTATTTCATGAAAAGTTTAATACTTTTCATGTAAAATCTTTTTTTATTAAAATTTTTATAAGTTAAAAAACTATATAAATTATTTTTTCTATTTTTTACTTAATTCAGCACCTATTTCAAATGCATTTTTTAAATCAATTTCAAATTGTTTTTCCATCTCTTTTATTTCATCTTCGCTCTTTTTCTTGCTTGTCATTCCTTTGTATGATTCATAAATTTTAACTTTTCCATTTAACATTTTAAACAGGTCTTCTGTTGATTTGAGATTTGGACGAACATTTTTTTTTTCAAAATGCTTTTTTGGAGAGATAATGCTATAGAGGATACCTACATTGACTTTTCCTTTGTAATAGCAATTTCTATCATATGAAACAATACAATATATAAGTCTTCCAACTAAAGCCCTATAATGGCTAGTTGGTTAATTGAAGAATATTTGGGAACCTATTAAAAGTGTATCTGCATTAAGAATCTTTTCAATTATCGGGGATAAATCATCTTTCCAGTAACATTTGAAGCTTTCCTTATTTTTCTTTTTGCAGATTGAACAGATCATGCAACCTCGCATATTTATTTTGTATAAATCAAAGTATTCAACTTCACTCCCTACAGATTCTGCACCTTTAGCTGCGGATTTCAATAGTTTTCCTATTTCCTGTTTAATTTTAGGATCTGCATTGATTACAATAGTTTTCATCTTTCCACCTTCTTATTAAATACTATTAATAATAATCTTTATAAAAATTGCTTTCTGGATAATATTATTTCAGATACTTTTTTGATACTTTTGATACTTATTAGATATTTTTATAAGTAACGGAGTTCATAATTATAGTATATAATAATATGGGGGTAAAATATGGAAGGAATTATTGGCGCAATCGCTGGAGATATTATCGGATCAGTTTATGAATTCCATCCGATTAAGATTAAGGAATTCTCTCTTTTTAATAAAAAATCTTCATTTACAGATGATTCAATCATGACGCTTGCTGTAGCTCAATGGCTACTCAATGATAAGAATTCAAAAGAGGAATTGGTTAAGCAACTGCAAATCTTTGGACATAGGTATCCTAAAGGGGGATATGGCAGAATGTTCAACAATTGGCTAAGAACTGAAAATCCAGAGCCTTATAATAGTTGGGGAAATGGTTCAGCAATGAGGGTTTCTCCTGTTGCATGGGTTGGAGATTCATTGGAAGAAGTTCAAAGATTGGCAAGGATTTCTGCGGAAGTAACCCATAATCATCCTGAAGGAATTAAGGGTGCATTAGCCACTGCAGATGCTATCTATTTGGCAAGGCTCGGCTCATCAAAAGAGGAAATCAGAGACCATATTGAAATAAGATATGATTATGATTTAGATAGGACAGTTGATGAAATAAGGCCTTACTATAAGTTCGATGTTTCATGTCAAGGTTCTGTTCCAGAGTCTATCATTTGCTTTTTAGAAGCTAAGGATTATGAGGATACAATTAGAAATTGCATTTCATTAGGTGGAGATGCGGATACCATGGCAGCTATTGCAGGAGGAATTGCATCTGCATACTGGGAAGTTCCAAATGATATCCACGCTAAAACAATTAATAGATTATCTGATGATCTTTTAGATGTTTTAATTGAATTTGAGAATAAGTTTGTATAATTTCAAATTCTTTTTATAATTTTTCTCTTTTCTCTTTCTCTTTCTTTTTCATTTTTTATTTTTATTTCTATTCATTTTCAAATGGAATCTTAACAAATAAAATGGGGATAATATGAGTGTTGAAAGGTTTATAGATGCACAAAAAGAAGATTATGGTATGGCTTTTAGGGAAATCATCAATGGTAAGAAAAGAAATCATTATATGTGGTATATATTTCCTCAAATCAAGGGTTTAGGGAGAAGCTCTACAGCTAAATATTATGGTATTGATGACTTGGAAGAGGCAAGGGAATATATGGAAAATGAATATTTGGCAAACAATCTTATTGGCATATTCAATGAATTATTGAAATTGGAAACCAATGATCCTGTAGAGATATTCGGTCATACAGATAGCAAAAAATTAAGAAGTTCCATGACCTTATTTGAATTGGTCAGTGACAATGATGTATTCTCTTCAGTGTTGGAAAAATACTTTGATGGAGAAAGAGACCAACTTGCTCTTGATTTAGTGAAATAATTGATTTTTTAGTTTTTTAGATATTTTTATTTTTTTAATAATTTCATATAATTTTTTAAAATTTTTTTATCTTTTTAATATTTTTAGATAAATTTAATTATAATTTTATTCAAATAATTCATAATATCATTGAACTTAAATTCAATAAAAAACATTTTGTATAAACAAATAATAAATAACATGCATCTAATTTTAAAAGGTGGTAATCATGCAAAGAAGAACATTATCACGTTTTGATGAGATTATAAAAATCTTTAGGAAATACGATTTTGATAAGGTTTTAGGTCAAACTACTCGTAATAAGATTAGTCCATTTAGAAGTGATGCTGATAATAAGGAGTTATTGAAGGATGACTTTCCAGAAAGATTGCGATTAATGCTTCAAGAGCTTGGAACAACATTCATTAAATTTGGTCAATTGCTTGCTTCAAGGCCAGATTTGGTTGGTGAAAGAATAAGTGAAGAGCTTTCACAGCTGCATGATGATAATCCTCCAGTAATTTATGAAGAGATTAAGGAAATGATTGAAACACAACTTGGAGGAAATATGGGAGAACTCTTTGCTGAATTTTCAAAAAAAACCACTTGCAACGGCTTCTATTGCTCAAGTCCATGAGGCTAAATTGCCTACAGGTGAGCGAGTGGCTGTAAAGGTTCAAAAAGCAAATGTTGAGGAAATAGTTGAAACAGATTTAAGCATAATGAAATTCATTGCAAATGAATCCGATAGATTCAATACTAGTATCAAGCATCTAAATCTTCCTGCTGTTCTTCATGAATTTGACAGATCCATTCATAAGGAAATTGATTTTGACAATGAATTGATGAATATCAGACATTTGAATGACAATTTCAAATATAATGATAAGATAATCGTTCCAACCACATTCCGGATTATTCAACTGAAAAAGTTTTGACTATGGAATATGTTGACGGCATTAAATTATCTGAAGTCATAGCTGGTGATGACCCAAAATACAATAAGATACTCATTGCAGATAGGATAGTTCGTTCCTATTTCCAGCAGCTTTCCATTGACGGTTTTTTCCATGCAGACCCACATCCAGGCAATATCTTTGTAACTGAGGACAATGCGATATGTTATATTGATTTTGGAATGATGGGCTCTCTTGATGAGGAGTTTAGGCAAGATTTGGCTGAATTGATGATCTATTTCTCAGACCGTAATATTGATGGCTTGATAAATCAGCTAATTCGTATGGATATTTTAAATGAGAAAAACAGACATCAACATTTTAAAAAGCGACCTTAATGATTTATTTGCAAAGTATTATGGTGTAGAGCTCAGTCGTTTCAACGGTATTATTGAGGACTTGCTCTTCTTAATGCAGAAATTTGATGTAAGAGGGCCAAATGACTTTGTCTTAATGGCTAGAGGATTGTCAATGGTCGAAAATACAGGTTTGAGATTAGACCCAGATATTCTTGTAGCTCTTCTTAAGCCATTTGCTCGCAAGTTGATGGTTCAAAGATACAATCCTCTAAAAATGGCAAGCAATGCAAAAAACAGCTTTTTTGCCTTTGAACATGTCATTAGGGCATTGCCAAGTCTTATTTCAAAAACAATATATAAGATAGAAGAAGGGGAAGTGACTGTAAATATCGAAGTAAAGCATATTAGTGAAATAGCAAACCAGCTTTCTCTGGCTATTATTATTGCTGCACTTTTAATCGGTTCTTCACTTGTAATGCTGATTGATGTAGGGCCTAGATTCTATGAAATGCCAGTACTTGGTTTTGTAGGGTTTACAATAAGTTTAGCACTTGGTGTATTCACTGTCTTAAGGTATTTCATTGAGTTTTAGACAAACTTTTAGAAAAAGTTTGATCAAAACTTTTTCTTTTTTTATTTAGTTATTCTTCTATTTTTCATTTTCTTTTTTTATTTCTAGACTCTTTATTTTTTTTCGATTTTAGATAAGTTTATTATTAATTTTAATCTAATAGTTTAATAGATAATTATATCGAAAAATAGATTAATTTTATTTAATTAATCAAAGGATGTATTAAATGAATCTTAAAATAAAAAACTTTTCTAAAATTAATGGAACCGTTAAAGCTCCTTCTTCTAAAAGTTATAGCCATAGGGCAGTTATTCTTGCATCACTTGCTGAAGGGAAATCCAAGCTATTTGATGTGCTTTACTCTGAAGATGTATTATCAACCATAAGGGCATGTGAAGCTCTTGGCGCTAAAATTGATAGGAAGAAAGAAATCATCTTAAAAGGAGATAAAAGTCAAACTGTGGACTATTTGGAGGTTTTTGGTACTGGCGGTAAATTACATAATATTAGCGAAAATCCTTCTGAAGACATGATTGATCTCGCTAATTCAGGCACTACACTTAGGATTATGACAAGTGTGGCTGCATTATCTGACAATGAAGTGATATTTACAGGTGATGATTCTCTCAAATCAAGGCCTATGGGTGCATTGATTGACGCTTTAGAAGATTTAGGTGTTAGGATAGAATCATTGAATGACAATAATAATGCTCCTCTTAAGATTTATCCCGGATATGATGGGGGAGAAGCGGATATTTTGGGAAGTTTCAGTTCCCAATTCATATCATCAATTCTTATTTCTGCCCCATTATCTAAAAAAGGAGTGGAACTTGAAGTTTATCCAGAATTCGTATCAAAGCCTTATGTGGATATGACAATCTCTATTTTAGAAAAATTCGGTATAGCTATTGGTGAGGATACTTATCAAATCCATGAAACCTGCAAGAAAGAGCATACTGATTGCTTAGGGGTAAAGTTTAATGTAAAGCCACAAAAGTACATTGCTAGCGATTATATTGTTGAAGGGGATTTCTCCTCTGCTTCATATTTGCTTGCAGCTACAGCTATTGCTGGAGGTTATGTGAGAGTTGAAAATCTATTCGCCGATTCCAAACAAGGAGATAAGTTCATCTTAGATATTTTAGAGGAAATGGGCGCTAATGTAACTCAATTTGATGATTACGCTTCACTCAGATCCGATGGAAATCTTAAGGGAATTGATGTAAACCTCTCAAATGCGCCGGATTTATTGCTTACTGTAGCAGTTCTTGGAGCAGTGGCAGAAGGAAAAACCACAATCACTGGCGTCAAGCATGGAAGATTAAAGGAAACTGATAGAATCGACACCACATGCAGAGAGCTTGAGAAGTTAGGATGCAAACTTGAAGAGTTTGAGGATGGAATGACTATTTATGGCCAAACCATTGGTGATGGAACAGTTGAGTCCCATAATGACCATAGATTGGCTATGGCATTTTCATTGCTTGGATTGAAGCATGATGTTGAAGTGGAGAATGGTGAATGCTTCGATGTATCATTCCCTAATTTCATAGAGCTTATGGGTGAAATTGGCATTGAAATGGAATTAAAATAACTTTATGATTTGGTATTTTGGAGATTATAACATGAATGATGAAGAGAGAATAAGAGAAATCTTTAAAAGATTGAATGAAATCTACACTATCCGTACTTTCCATGATCATGACCCTTATAAAGTATTGATTAGAACTATCCTATCTCAAAGGACAAGGGATGAAAATACAGATCAAGCTGCAAATGCATTGTTTGATGTTTATCCTGATATTTATGCAGTTGCTGATGCTCCAGTGGACCATGTGCAGGAATTGATTAGGCCTGCAGGATTCTATAGGGTAAAGGCAGCCCGTATATTGGAAGTTTCAAGAATATTGATTGATCAATATGGTGGTGAAGTTCCAAGGGAAATGGATGAAATGCTAAAGCTTCCAGGTGTAGGTAGAAAAACAGCTAATTGTGTAATTGTATTTGCATTCCAGGATGCAGCTATTCCTGTAGACACTCATGTTCACAGAATCTCTAATAGGTGGGGAATTGCTGATACAAAGGAACCTGAAGAGACTGAAATTGTCTTAATGGAAAAGGTCCCTAAGGAGCTTTGGGTGGATTTAAATGATTTGATGGTTCAGTTTGGTCAGACCATTTGCAGACCGATTGGTCCTCAATGTGATAAATGTCCACTTACAGACCTTTGTGAATATGATGTAAGTAAATTAGAATAAATATTTTTTTATTTTAACTTTTTTTTACTTATTTTTAAACTTATCATTTTTTATTTCTAATTTTAAACTAACTTTGTCTGACTTGTTTTATCAAGTGCAATTATAGGGCTGTCACCAACCACTTTTTTATCTTGAATCATCAATCCATCTAATTCAAGAAGTATTTTTTTAGATTCAAGTCCTTCTGCAACACCACCGAATCCTCCAATGGTTCTGTCTGATTTTACGGTTCTGTGGCAGGGTATGATTATAGGGTATGGATTTTTCGAAAGTGCTGTGCCTACTGATCTGTATGCCTTCGGACTTCCAGCGGCTTTTGCAAGATCTTTATAGGTGTTTATGGTTCCTTTTTTTGTCTTGAACTCAGTTTCCAATACTTTTCTCTGGAATGGAGTAAATTTGTCTAAATTAAGATATTCAAGTGAAAATCTAGCGTCCTTTTCTTGGAAGTAATTATCTAATTCTTTCAATACATTATTCAATTGTTTTGATTTCTTATTGATTGGCAATTTGTCTTCTTGCTCATATTTTTCTTCAGCTATTCGTGATGAGCTTTTATCTGGTTTTGAGAGGATAATCTCTTCAATTTGGAATTTAGGTTTTTTCCTCCAGATTATTGTTATCTCTCCAATTGGGCTTGGATTAATAATGTATTTAAAGAGAGTCATTTTATCATCTTTTTTAATATAATGGTTAAAATAATATAATCTTATAATTGATTTTAATATTAATTATTTATTTTCTTTAATTTTTGATGAAATTTTAGTTTTCTATAGAAATATTTATATATCATCATTTATTAATTATTATATAACAATTGTTATATTTTTAACTTTTGTTGTAATTTTATAGTTTTGATTTGAATTTTTGAATGTCAAATTAAAATTATAAATAAAATAAGTTATTAAATTAATATATTAAATACTAAAGATTGGTTATTAGAAGGGATTTAAGCAAAGATTTTATTTTTTATATTCTTTAATAATAGACTTTTTAAAAATTATTTTAACAAATTGAATTTTATGATGTGATAATTATGGTAAACATTCCTGAATTGAAAAGAGGTATAGCTAATGATATGACTGAAGCTATTGGTAACACACCTCTTGTAAGATTAAATAGATTGACAGAAGGATTGAATGCGGATGTGCTTGTAAAAGTGGAATCTTTCAATCCTGTAAGCAGCATTAAAGATCGTATTGCAGTGAACTTAATTGAAACTGCAGAAAAAGAAGGATTGCTTAAAGAGGATTCAGTAATTATTGAACCTACAAGCGGTAACACTGGTATTGGTCTTTCCTTTGTAGCAGCTGCAAAAGGTTATAAGTTAATTTTAACCATGCCTGAGACAATGTCTATTGAAAGAAGAAAATTGCTTGCTGTATTTGGTGCTGAAATCGTCTTAACCCCTGGAAGCGAAGGTATGGGTGGAGCTATTGCCAAGGCAAAAGAGCTTGTTGAAAACACTCCAAATTCATTCATGCCCCAGCAATTTGAAAACAAGGCAAACTCTGAAATTCATAGATTAACCACTGGTCCTGAAATCTACAGAGATACCGATGGTAAAGTGGATATTGTAGTGTCTGCTGCTGGAACTGGTGGTACTGTAACTGGAATTGCTCAATACATCAAAGAGTTAAAACCAGAGTTTAAGGCAGTTGCAGTTGAACCTGCTACCTCTCAAACTTTAGGTAAAGGTGAAAAAGGACCTCACAAAATCCAAGGTATCGGACCAGGATTTGTTCCAGAAGTGCTTGATGTAGACCTTATTGATGAGGTTATTCCTGTAAAAGATGAGGATGCAGGAGCTACTTTATTAAGACTTGCAAGAGAAGAAGGTATTTTCACTGGTATTTCATCTGGTGCAGCTACTTGGGCAGGATTAGAACTTGCTAAACGTCCTGAAAATGAAGGAAAAACCATTGTAGTCATATTGCCAGATACTGGAGAGAGATACTTGTCCACTGAGTGGATCTTTGGAGATTTATTCTAAATAAATCTTCTTTTTATAATTTTTTAAAAAAATTAAAACTATTTTCTTATTTTTTTATTTTCTTATTTTTTTCTTTTAAATTTCCATTTGATTAAAATAGTATATATAGTAAAAAAGATAAAATATAACTTTGTTATTATAACAAATGTTAAGTTTATATAAAATTAAATTAGATATAATAATATAATTAACAATAGTTAAATCATTGCTGTTGATTAGTACTTAGTGATATGGTGAATATATGTTTGATGATTTAAGAGATGATCTCCAAGCTGCAAAAATGAGAGACCCTGCTGCAAGGAGCAGTCTAGAGATTCTACTTTGTTATCCTGGAATTTGGGCCATTATTTTACATAGATGGCATCATTGGCTTTGGACTCATCGCTTGCCGTTTTGGGGGAGATTCTTCTCTCAAATATCAAGATTCTTGACAGGTATAGAAATTCACCCTGGTGCGCAAATAGGCAAAAGGGTCTTTATTGACCATGGAATGGGTATTGTAATAGGTGAAACAACTATTGTTGGAGATGATGTTTTAATTTATCAGGGAGTAGTTCTTGGTGGAACAAGCTTAAGCAAAGGCAAAAGGCACCCCACTGTTGAAGATGCAGTGGTAATCGGTTCTGGAGCAAAGGTTTTAGGTGACATTACTTTAGGCCGTTCCTGTAAGGTAGGTGCTGGAGCAGTTGTATTGCAGGATGTTCCAAGTGGGGCTACAGCCGTTGGGGTGCCAAGCAGAATTATTCGTGAAGACCGTAAATGTGTTTTGGACTTGGAGCACGAATTCCCAGACCCTGTTTCATCAGCTATTGATCTGCTTTTAGAACGTCAGGAAGAGCTTGAAAAAAGAGTCAATATCTTAAGCCACTTCCACGACATAGAACATGTTGAATTAAGCCATGATTCTGAAGTTGAAGAAGTGTTCAAGGGTGCTGATGAAAAATTGTTTTATAGATTAAATAACTATATTGATGATGAATAAATTATTTTATATTTGATAATTATAAGAATTTGATAAAATATTTTAACATTAGGAGGTATTATATGAAACCACCTTGTGAAATGGTAGTATGGTATATCATACCCGCTATACGATCTGAATTAGCAAAAGATTTATTGAAATTAGGAATGAAACAAAAAAAGATATCTGAATTAATGGATATTACACAACCTGCTGTATCTCAGTATTTAACTGACAAAAGAGGCAGTGGCATTGAGTTCAATGATGATGTAAAAGCATTGATTCAAGAATTTGCAAATGACTTAAATGAAGGAACTGCAACTAAATTAGATATTATTCCTCGTACTTGTTACATCTGTAAAAGAATCAAAACAGAAGATGTCATTTGTCAAATCCATAAAGAAAAAGGACATATGCCTGAAGATTGTAGGGCATGTTTAGGTTCTGAAGCACATTTATTATAAAATTTTAGTAGATTTTTCTACTAATTTTATTTTTTAGATTATTCTTCTATAGGATTCTATAGTCATTTTCAGTAATTATATAGTTATTCTATAGTATTTTTAGTTAATTTTAAACTTATTTTATATTAACAACGTTTAAGGAGATATAATGGAAATTTATAGTACTATGTCAAGGGAAAAGGAAGAGTTGAATACATTATTTGAAGATAAGATCAAGCTCTTTGTTTGTGGCCCTACCGTTTATGATGATGCTCATATTGGGCATGGAAGAACATACATTTCCTTTGATACCATTAAAAGATATTTGGAATTTAAAGGATATTCTGTATTCTACTTACAAAATATTACAGATATAGATGATAAAATCATTAACAGAGCAAAAGAAAGTGGTGTAGACTCCAAGTTGCTTGCAAAGAAATTTGAAAAGAGATTTATTGAAGATATGGCTGCTTTGAATGTCAAAAGCGTTAATTATTTTGCAAGAGCTACTGACCATATGGAAGAGATTTTAGACCAAATCCAAAGATTGATTGATAAGGGATTTGCATATGTAACTGAAACTGGAGTTTACTTTGAAGTTGCTAAGTTTAAGGATTATGGTAAATTAGCTAATCGTAAGATTGAAGAGCTTGAAACTCATAGGATTGATATTGACAGTTCTAAAAAAAGCCCTAATGATTTTGCTTTATGGAAAAACAGAGAGGCTGAAGAGTTTGCAGGTGAACCTGTATGGGATTCTCCATGGGGTAAAGGAAGACCTGGTTGGCATATTGAAGACACTGCAATCACTGAAAAGTACTTTGGACCTCAATATGACATTCACGGTGGAGGTCTTGATTTAATATTCCCTCACCACGATTCTGAAATTGCTCAAATGGAAGCTGTATCAGGTAAGGAACCATTAGTTCAATACTGGATGCATACTGGTTTCTTGAATGTTTCTGGAGAAAAGATGTCTAAATCTTTAGGTAACTTCATTACCATTAGGGATTTATTGAAAGAGTATTCCGGTGAAACATTCAGATTGTTTGTTCTTGCTACTCATTACAGAAGCCCTATAGACTTTAGTGAAGTGAGCTTGCATCAAGCTGAAAGAAATGTGGCTAAAATCAAGAATTATGTTCAAACTATTGATGAGAAGATTAATGAGGCGTTTGAAAAAGGCAATGTTTCTGACAATATTGCTTATTTAGCCGACTTAGCTGAAAATGAGCTTTTCGAAGAATTGCTTAAATTTGATTACTATCAATCTTCTTATGATGCATTAAATGAGGGAGTCAGTGAGTTCTTCAAGAGTATGGATGATGACTTCAGCACTCCTAAAGCTATTGCAGCTATTTTCTCATTTATCAAGCGATCCAATAAAGACTTGAATGAGGATAAGATAATCATTGATGATCTTTTAGCTATTAAGCACTGGTTTGCAGATATCAGTCAAATATTAGGTATTGATTTCTTTGCAAATGATGATGAAACCAGTGGTGATGAAGAGGAATTATTAAATATAATTGCTGATGTTCGTCAAAAATTAAGAGCTGAAAAGAAATACGATTTATCTGATGAAATCAGGGACAAGCTTGTTTCATTAGGTATTGAAGTAAGTGATTAATTTTTTTAATCATTTTTATTTTTTCTTTTCTTTTTTTAGTTTCTTTTTCTCTTTTATTTTTTTTTACTTTTATTTAAAATATTTATAATGTTTTATCATTATTTTAAATTCTGGTTTTAGTTTTCCCTATTTTTTTCAATGTTATTAATTATTAGATTATCTCTTAAAAAATAAAATAAAATAATATATACTAGATTTATAAAAATATAATATATATAGTTAAAATCCATCATACTTAAAATATTTTTGTAAATTTAAGTTAATTCATAATCTATATTATTAGGAATGTTCCAATTATTTTTTATAAATTTCATAGTTAATTATATATATTATGATTTTTAAAGTAATTAAAAACATTAAGATAATTCTTAATTATTTATCATTATAAATATGATGAACTACAAATAATATAGTATAATAAAATTAATATATTTGGTGAAGTTTTAAAAGGATGATTTTAAATCATAATTTTAAATCATAATTTTAAATCAGCATTGAATATTAAATTAATTGAAATAAAGGAGTTAAAATCTATGACTGATCTTACTAAGATGTTCAATCCGGACTCTGTTGCTATTGTTGGAGCTTCCAACTCAGAAGGCAAAGTTGGTTATATTATAGTAAATAATATGATTAATGATGGTTTTAAAGGAAATATTTATCCTATTAACCCTAAAGATGATGAAATTCAAGGATTAAAAGCATATAAAAATGTATCTGACTTACCAGAAGTGCCAGACCTTGTAATTATTTCTATTCCTAGTGTTTTAGTAAACCCAGTTGTTGAAGAATGTGGTGAATTTGGTGTTAAAAACATGGTTGTAATCACTGCAGGATTTAAGGAAATTGGTGGAGACGGTGTAGAAAGAGAAAATGAGCTTGTAGCTCTTGGTAAAAAATATGGCATAAATATTATTGGTCCTAACAGTTTAGGTATCACAGATTCACACTCATTATTGAACGCTTCATTTTCACAAATCATGCCTCCTACAGGAAATATTGCATTTATTTCCCAAAGTGGAGCTATGATGGTAGCTATTATCGATTGGAGTGTTACTTCTGGAATAGGATTCAGTAAAATTATCAGTTTAGGAAATAAAGCTGGAACTACTGAAATTGAATTGATTGAATATTTATCTGATGATGATGAAACAGCAGTAGTTATCTGTTATCTTGAATCTATCACTGAAGATGATGACTTTGTCAGAACTTTAAGAAAAGTATCCTATAAGAAACCGGTTATTATCTTGAAATCCGGTTCAAGTTCTGCTGGTGCTGAAGCTGCATCTTCACACACTGGTGCATTAGCTGGTAGTGATGTAGCATTTGATACTGCATTCAAGCAATCCGGAGTATTCAGAGTAACCACTATGGATGAATTGTTTGATGTAGGTTTAGCATTCTCCAAATGTCCACTTCCAACTGGACGTAACCTTGCAATCATTACCAATGCAGGCGGTGGAGGAGTTTTATCCGTAGATGCAATGGAAAGATACGGATTGGAACTTGTTAAATTTGATGAAGAAACCAATGAAAGATTAAAAGCAGCTGTGCCTAAGGAGGGAAGTATTAAAAACCCTATTGATGTTTTAGGTGATGCTCCTGTTATAAGATATAAAGAATCTTTAGAAGCTGTATTGGACAGTGATGATGTTGACGGTTTAGTGGTAATGGTTTGTCCTACTGCATCTGCTGATGCTGATGGAATTGCTCAAGCACTTGTTGAAGGTGCTGGTGAATTCGACAAGCCTGTTATTGCAGTTAATATGGGTGGACCTACCTTTGAAAATGCTAATGGCGTATTGAGAGATAATGGAATTCCTACTTATGTATTCCCTGAAACTGCTGTAAAAGTATTTGATTACCTTGCAAGATTTGCTGCTGTTCAAGATAGAAATTATGATGATCCAGTTGGGGACATTGATGATGTAGATAAAGAAGCAGTTGAAGCTATTTTCGCTAAAGTGAAAGAAGAAGAAAGAGATACCTTGCTTGGTAGTGAAGCATATGCTGTAGCTGAAGCTTATGGCATTGAAGCAGCTCCTATTAAATTAGCTACTTCCGCTGCAGAAGCAGGTCAGCTTGCAGAAGAGATGGACTTCCCAGTTGTACTTAAGATTGCATCTGATAAGATTTTACACAAATCAGATATTGGTGGTGTAAAAGTAGGTATCCAATCCAAAGAAGAAGCTGAAGCAGTCTATGAAGAAATCATAGCTAATGCTAAGAAAGCTCATCCAGACATTGTTCCAAATGGTGTTGAAGTTCAAAAGATGATGGACTCAGGAATTGAAGTTCTTGTTGGTATGATTAGAGATGCACAATTCGGTCCAATGATTGCATTTGGTATGGGTGGAGTTCTTGTAAACCTTTTAGAAGATGTTTCATTTAAATTGGCAAAAGGAATGACTAGTGAAGAAATTGCTGAACAAATGGAAGACACTAAAGTAATGGGATTACTTAAAGGTTTCAGAGGAGAAGCTCCTGGTGATATAGATGCTGTTAAATCAGCTATTATCAGAGTAGCTAGATTAACTTTAGACTTCCCTGAAATATCTGAACTTGATATTAACCCAATCTTTGTTTATGAAAAAGGATCAAGTGCATTGGATATTAAAATTAAATTAGATTAATTGTAAAATTAATCTATTTTCTTTTTTCTTTTTTTTTAAAATTAATATATTATAATAATATATAATTTTATTTTATTTTTTATTTTAAATTCTTATTTTCTTTAATATTCCAATATTTTTTATTATTTCTCTAAAATATTCCATATTTTTCTTTATTATTAATAAATTTCCTTATTTTCGTAGGTTTTCTTTAATTTAAATTAATTTTTAACATTATTTCTAAAAGTTTCCTTAATCTTTTTAAACTAATAGTATATAAACTTTTCCATATTTTCTCGTATTTGCATTACTTTCGTCCAATTCTTAATCTAATGAAGACCCATCGAATTTTAGATCATCTTAATTTAGTTTTTATTATATGAAACAAACTAGGAAAAATTTTATTGAATTTGTTTATTTTAGTAATAAATAGTAAATATTAATTATTTTTTGATTTTTTTAAATTTTTTTTATTAGATTTAATTATAATAAAATTTTGCAATATTTAATTTTTATTTTTGTAAATGTTGTAGCTTTGCTTAATAGATGTGCTACCTTTGTAGCATGTATTATGATTATATGATATCAATCATTTTTTATCATAAATTTATTCGTGAGAACCTAAGTTTAACTTAGTGTTTGATGTTGGTAAAATAGATGTGGTGATATTTGATTGTTATGTCTGTGATGTAATGATTTAATATTTGTGTAATATCTCGTCTAATTTTTTTAGTGTACTTCTAAGTCTTTATTGTACT